>DAOUGF010000216.1:0-5028 GCA_034429295.1 Chloroflexaceae bacterium | reverse complement strand
CTCGTCGCTGAATCCGAGGGGGTCGTCCTGCCCGAGGCCATCGGCGAGGTCCTGCAGCTCGGCCGCTTCACCTACGGCGGCGGGCATATCGGCGCCGCCCTCGACGATCTCATGATCTACCGCCGCGCCCTCGACGCCGACGAGATCGCGGCCCTCGCAGCCCAATCCCCCGATGCCGCGGCCGGGCCGGCCCTGCTGACGAGCCGGACGGTGCGCATAGACACTAACGCGATCGACGATCAGGGTGGGATCGTCGCGGTGCAGCTCGGACTCGACGGCGAGTTCGCCGATCCCCAGCCCTACTACGACTCATACCGCTGGCGGCTGCCCGTCACCTCCGGCAGCCACGAGCTCGCCGTGCGTTACACCGATCGCGCCGGCAATAGCGTCACCTACACCCAGACCGTGACGCTCCAGCTGCCGGGCCAGACCCTCTATCTGCCTCTGATCGGCAATTGAGCCGTATTAACACCGACGAGAGGAAGCATCCCATGCCTCCTCTCGTCGTATTTCCTCACGGCCTTGAGGCGACGTGATCTATCCTCCGTCGTGCTCCTCTCGGGCCGTGGTAGCGCGTGCCCGGCTTCTGGTGAAGCACATTCTGTGCCGCGATCGGCCCGGCGAGGCGCTCTTGGATAGCTCTATGCTGAGTTGCTGCAGGCGGGCTCCGCCCCCTGCACCCCCGCTGGGCTTCACCTACGCGGTGGGCGGCACCTGCACGGTGCGAGGTCTTGCGAGCGGGCTCCGCCCCTCGCGCTCCCCGCCGGAGGGGGCGGCTGCCCCCTCCGGACCACCCCCAAGCCGGAGGGCCGTACTGTCCCGCCACCTGGCGGCGTACCCGTCCGATCGACGGGCAGAGCCATCCGCCTCGGCTGGTGGCGGATCTATGGCCGTGGTGGTGTGCGTGCATCGGTTGTGCCGCCCGCTTCCGCTCACCAGATTCTGGAAAGCTTGCCGGCAGCGCCCGCTCACTTCGCGCTCGCCCTGCCCTGAGGGCGCGAGAGCACGCGCCAGGGTTGCCAAACTAACGCTTCCTTTGCCCGTGGTAAAATAGGCTATCTCCCATCAGGCTGGCATCGCACAGCAAGCGAGAATAATATGGCCGAACCGCCTCGCCCTAACGATGACGCCAACAATGACGCCGTCGCTCCACCCCTCGCCACGCTGATCGAGCTCATGCCTGAGCCCTGTGCGCTGGTTGACCAAGCAGGCGTGGTCAGGAGCGTCAACCCTGCGTGGAGGGATCTCTTCGTCGAGACGGGCCTTGGGGGCGAGCTGCTGCACACCTGCAAGACTCTGTTTCGCTGGGAGGATGGGAACTGGTCGAGTGTGGAGGAGCAGCTGCAAGGGCTCCTGGCGGGCACCCAAGAGCGGGTGACCTTCGACGCGCAGATCGCCGAGCCGCCGGAGCGCTGGTGTATTGGCACACTGGCCGTTAATCCCCGCGATGGCGGCTACATCTGGCAGCTCACCGACGTCACCCGCTGGCAGCTCGCGGAGTCCGAGTCGCAGCGGCTGATCGATGAGCTGAGGCGGGTTGAGGAGCTCAGGCGGCAGAGCATCGAGCAGCAGGAGACGATCAACGCCCAGGCGGCGCTCCTGGCCGAGCTATCCACCCCGCTGTTGCGGATCAATGCCAAGACCCTGGTGATGCCGCTGATCGGCGCCATCGACACCACCCGCGCTCAGCGGGTGGTCGAGAGCCTGCTTGAGGCGGTGAACGAGCACGACGCCGATATCGTCCTGCTGGATATCACTGGCGTGCCGATGGTGGACACCCAGGTTGCGAATGTGCTGCTCCAGAGCGCGAAGGCGGTGCGGCTGCTTGGGGCGCGCATCGTGCTCACAGGCATCCGCCCGGACGTCGCCCAGACGATCGTCGCCCTCGGCATCGACCTTGGCGACATCGTCACTCGCGCCAATCTTGAGGAAGGGCTGAACTACGCGCTGGGGCGCCGGTAGCTCGCCCCCTTCGCGATCAAGAGTCGCGGTTCAGAGTGAACTGCGCCACCTCGATCAGCGCTCGCTGGGCGGGCGAGGGAGGGAACTCGGCGAGATGGCCGATCGCGGCGCTGATGGCACGCCGCGCCTCTGTCATGGCCGCCTCCACGCCGCCTACCGCGGTCACCTCCGCGATCGCGGCGCTCACCTCGGCGTCGTCGCGGGCACCCTGCTCGGCAATGGCCCGCAGGCGCGAGCTGCCGCTATTGCCCACAGCGTAGATCAGCGGCAGCGTGATCGTGCCCTGGCGCAGATCGTTGCCGGCAGGCTTGCCGAGGATCTCCTCGTCGCCGATGAAGTCTAGTACATCGTCCACGATCTGGAAGGCCATGCCCAGCTCGAAGCCGTAGCGCCCCAAGGCGGCGATCTGGGCCTCGCTACCGTTGCCGGCGGCCATGCCGGCCTTACAGGCGGCCTCGAAGAGCGAAGCCGTCTTCGCCCCCGTCTTGAAGAAATACTGGCTAAGGGCGACTTCGGTGGGCTCCACGGCCGTCACCGGGCTCAGCTCCCCTTCGACGATCGTCTGTACGGCCTGGGCGTAGTAGCCGATGATCCGCGGGTCCGGGCTGCGGGCCATCTCGGCGGCGGCCAAGGCGAAGAAGTAGTCGCCGACCATCAAGGCCACATCGTTGTCCCAGCGGGCGTGGACGGTGATACGGCCGCGGCGGCGGGCGGCCTGATCAACCAGGTCGTCGTGGACAAGGGAGGCGGCCTGGATCAGCTCGACGGCCGCAGCGGCGTGGATCACGCGGGGCAGCGCGTAGTTGCCGAGCCGGGCGGCCAGGAGCGCGAGCGCGGCCCGCAGGCGCTTGCCGCCGGAGCGTACGGTGTGGGTGCCGGCTGCTGTGATGAGCTCTGAGCGTGAGGCAACCCGCTCCAGGAGCAGCCGCTCCACGGCCTGTAGGTCGGCGGTGATCCCTGCGCGCTCGAACAGTTCCGCGAGGCCTGCCGCCTGGGATCGCTGAGGAACTCCGTGGTGCGCCTCGGAGCCTGTGGCGTTGAAGGCTACAGCGCTGTCGGACCGAGCGGTGTGGGGCTGGTGGCCAGCCATCAGGCTGTTCCTCTCTAGGCCTGCCTTCGGTCAGGCCGAGGCGGTCAGGTCAGCGCGGCGCCGTTGGCTCAGAGCTGCGCTGCAGCGTTGCTTGTGATATTCGACACAATCACCATGATAGCATAATCCATGCTGCTGTCAAGCGGAGGCGCAGCGTCGCTCCAAGGCCTCGCCCTTGGACGCTGGCCCACCCATGAACGAGGCTTGATCGGCCTGCGTCAGCGCAGGCCGATCGAGTACAGGTCTGCGAAGCGGTACTCTTCTCCCATTGCGCCGACCTATGGGCTTAACGTAAGATCGGTGAGAGACAATCTGCGATAGCGAACATAGGCTGAGGCCCGGCGATGGTTGCCTTGGGCGAAAAGTATGCTGCAGCCCGTTTAGTTCTGGTGCGAGCGCCCGGAGCGACAGTACCCGACTGTGTCGCCCCGCTGAGTGATCGCCCCTCAACTGCTCAGGCTGTGGCCGCGTGCCCAGACCTGATCCCCGTGTTGTGTGGCCCCAGCTACGATGGCCGGTCATATCCCCGTTTTTGTCATCCTCCGGTCATCCCGCGGCCTGTTCAGGGCGAAGCCTACAATCTACAATCAGCCTGGAGTGAGGGCAACGCGTATGCGCCTCGCCCGACCTGTTCAGCCCGCAGCCTGAGCAGCAGCGCGCGCCGCGCCGCCGGTCTCACGGGCAGCGAGAGAGTTGAGGAGGCCATGATCACCCAGCCGATCGACACAGTCCCCCGCAACGCTCCGAGTGCACCGAGTGCCGTGACTCGAGCCCGCAGTAGCCGTGAGACGGAATCCTCGATCGATCCGCTCACCCTCGCCCAGATGGACCTGTCCTCCTTGGTAAAGCGCTGCGCCGCCGAGAGTGAGCGCTTTTATCGTGGACAGCAGCACGACACCAGCTTCAGCTATGAACTCTTCCGCCGCGCCCTTGTGGAGCGGGATGAGGCCGCTTGGGAACAGCTCTATCAGCACTACAGCGGCCTGGTAGAGGGTTGGATCCGCCGCAGCGGCGCTTTCGCCAGCAGTGGCGAGAGCAGCGAATTCTTCGTCGTTGGCGCCTTCACCAAGTTCTGGCGCGCCATCACCCCCGAGCGTTTCGCCTCCTTCCCCAGTCTCGCCTCTCTGCTCCAGTACCTGCAGCTCTGCGCCACCAGCGTGGTGATCGACAGCGTACGCGCTCAGTCCTGGTCGGAGATGCTGCCGGAGGAGACGATCACAGCCAGCCACGGCCCGCAGAGCTCGCCCGACGAGGAGGCAGTGAGCCGGGTGGATCGTGAGGAGTTCTGGCGCTTCATCAACGAGCAGCTGCATAGCGAAGTGGAGCGGGTGGTTGTCTACTGTTCCTTTGTGCTTGGCCTGACGCCGCGTGCCATCTATGCCAAGCGCAGCGAGCTGTTTAGCTGCGTGAACGATGTGTACAACGTGAAGCGCAATGTGCTCGGCCGCCTGAGCCGCAACCAGCAGCTCCGCCAGATGGTTGCCGTTTAGTCGCCGTAGTCTGTTAGTCTGTAGTCCGTAGTCCGTACAGCACAGGGCTGCTAGTCGCAGCAGTGACCGAAAGACGCCCCGCGGGGCGTCTTCGCATTTGTCTGAAAATGGTTTATAATAAGATTACTACAGATGATAATAGGTGTGTAAAATCCGGGTGGGGCTGCGTTTCTTACTATGCACGTCGGCCGTTGGACTGACTGGAACGCCAGGAGCGCACGCTATGAGTATCGATGAGGGTTGGGTGGAGGGCTGTGCCACATCCCCTGCGCTACATGGCCATGCCCTGATGGCCGCGGCCGACGGCGAGGCGGACGAGGGGACACTGGCTCACCTGCGGGAGTGCCCGGCCTGCGCCGCCCGGGTGTCGCAGCTGAAGATGCTGCAGTCGCGGCTCCGGCGCTGGCTCTACCGCCTCCACTGCCCAAGCTCCGACCTCCTGGTGGACTATTGTCAGGGCCTGAGCGATCCGCTCCAGCGCGCGGC
>DAOUGF010000215.1:0-5175 GCA_034429295.1 Chloroflexaceae bacterium | reverse complement strand
CGCCCTGGCCCGTGGCCGAGGAGCTCGGCGCCCAGCTCTGGCCCACGCTCCCGCGGCCCGAATTGGAAGCGGAGAACGCTGCCCTGGCCGTGCAGCTGCTGGCGCGCCCTCGGGATGAGCCCTGGCGCAGCGACCTCGCCGGCGACCAGACCTTTCGCGGCCTGATCGAGCAGCAGCTTGGGCGGATCGCGGCCGCCTACGCCACCCCCGCCCTCGCCCACGACCAGCTGCTCCGGGATGGGCTGGAGGCGCTGCTGCTCCCGGCCTGCGTGCGCCGCCGCTTCGGCCTCTGGATGCCGCGGCGAACCATCGCCTTGCAGGGCGAGCGCCAGAGCCTGGAGCGCGAGCTGGCGGCCCGGATCGCCGCGGAGGTCGCCGCCGCCACCGGCATGGAGCTCCCGCACGATGCCGAGGAGGAGTTGGCCCTGCTCCTGCGGGCCGCCGCCGTCCGCGCGAGGCCCGAGCGCAGCCGCCACATTATCGTCGTCTGCCCCAGCGGCATGGCTACCACTCAGCTGCTCGTGGCGCGGCTACGAACCAGGCTGCCGCGGCTCGGCACCTTCGAGGTGGTGCCTATGCGGGCTCTCAGCGCCGAGCGCGTCGCCGAGGCCGACCTGATCATCTCCACGGTCCCCCTCTCACTCCCGGAGGATCTGCGGATCCCGGTGGTGCAGGTTCACCCGATGCTGAAGTCGGAGGATATTACGGCCCTCTCGCAGTGGATGTCGTGACCGCGCTCGTCTCGGGGTTCATCGCATTGTTCAAAGGAGAGTGTACGCCATGCGCCAGCGGATTCAAAGTTTTGGCAGCTTCCTCGCCGCGATGGTGGTGCCGAATATCGGCGCCTTTATCGCCTGGGGCCTGATCACCGCCCTTTTCATCCCCACCGGCTGGATCCCGAACGAGCAGTTCAGCGAGCTCGTCGGGCCGATGATCACCTATCTGCTGCCGATCCTGATCGGCTACAGCGGCGGTAAGTTAGTCTACGACACCCGCGGCGGCGTGGTGGGCGCCGCGGCGACGATGGGCGTGATCGTGGGCGCCGACATCCCCATGTTCATCGGCGGCATGATCATGGGCCCGCTCGGCGGCTACCTGATCAAGAAGGTTGACGAGTTCCTTGAGGACAAGATCCCCGTCGGCTTCGAGCTGCTGATCAACAACTTCTCGGCGGGCTTCCTGGTGCTCGGCCTGGTGCTGATCGCCAACGCCATCATCGGCCCGATCGTGGAGAGCTTCAGCAACACCCTGGGCGCCGGCGTGCAGTTCCTGATCGACTCGCGGCTGCTGCCGCTAGCCGCTCTGATCATCGAGCCGGCCAAGGTGCTCTTCCTCAACAATGCGATCAACCACGGCATCCTGGCGCCCCTCGGCGTGGCCGCAGTGGCCGAGAACGGCAAGGCGATCCACTTCTTGCTCGAGACCAACCCTGGCCCCGGTTTGGGTCTGCTGCTGGCTTACTGGTTCACCGGCAAGGGCATGCTGAAGCAGTCGGCCCCTGGCGCCGCTGTGATCCACTTCCTCGGCGGCATCCACGAGATCTACTTCCCCTACATCCTCGCCCACCCGATCATGATCGTCGCCATGTGGGCCGGCGGTATCCTCGCCGACCTCTGGTTCGTGATCTTCAACGCCGGCCTGGTCGCCACGCCTTCCCCCGGCTCGATCTTCGCCTACCTGGCCGTCATCCCCCGCGGCGAGCACTTCGGCGTGCTGGGCGGCGTCGTGGTCGGCATCATCGGCTCGTTTATGGTCGGCTCGCTGATCCTGCGGCTCTCCCCCGTGAAGACGACGGACGAGGAGGAGGAGGCCGAGGCGCAGTCCGCGGGCGCCACCGCGGGTGCCACCGCCGACTAGTCCAGCTTCCCGCAGGTGAGTTGCTGGTTGGGACGACCGCAACCCGATCGTGGTCTGTCGTCACCCAACCCACTTCCGGACTGTACACCTAGATGCCGCCAGAGAAGCGACGGGAAGGCCGGAGCATTTGTTGAGCAAATGCTTCGGCCCGACCCGAAAGCAGACTATCCCTTGGAGGACAGCATGGCCCAATCGATTCCCGCATCCAGTGTTGATACGATCGTCTTCGCCTGCGAGGCCGGGATGGGCTCCAGCGTGATGGGCGTGAACGCGCTGAAGAAGAAGCTGAAACAGGCCAACCTGAGCGTCAACGTGCTGCACAAGCCGGTGCGCTCGGTGCCCGCCGACGCCAAGGTCGTGCTGGCCCACAAGGGCCTGGCCGAGTTCGCCCGCAAGCAGGCGCCGGGCGCCGTGGTGATCGCCTTCTCCCAGTTCCTCAACGACCCCGTGTTCGACCAAGTGGTGCAGGCGCTGAAGTCGGGCGGCGATATCGTCGAGGTCAAATAGGCCATGGCCATCATTTCAACAGCCACCATCCGCCTCGGCGGGCGGGCGAGCGATAAGCAGGACGCCATCAGCCAGGCCGGCGAGCTGCTGGTGCGGGACGGGCGCGTAACGCCGCCGTACGTGAACGGCATGCTGGCCCGCGAGGCGACGATGTCCACCTACTTGGGCAATGGCATCGCCATCCCCCACGGCCAGCACGAGAACCGCGCCGACGTGATCAACGCCGGGATCTCGGTGCTGCAGCTGCCCGAGGGCGTGGAGTGGGAGCAGGGCGAGCGGGCCTACCTGGTGATCGGGATCGCCGCCACCGCCGACGAGCACCTGAGCATTCTGGCGAACCTTGCCGAGGTGATCGAGGACCCCGAGGCCGCCGAGGAGTTGGTGCGCGCCACCGACCCCCAGCTGATCGTCGAGCGCCTCAGCCGCCCCCGCGAGGAAGAGGTGTAGGGGAGGAGGACGCCCATGCAGCAGCTCGAGCTCGTCATCCGCAACGCCACGGGGCTCCACGCCCGCCCGGCCCGTGTGCTCGTCGATCTCGCCAAGCAGTACCAGTCGAGCGTCTTCGTACGCTTCGGGGCCAAGCGGGTGAATGCCAAGAGCCTGATCTCCGTCCTCACCCTCGGCGTTAGCGCCGGCCAGTGCATCCAGGTCGAGGTTAGCGGCGCCGACGAGGAGCAGGCGGCCCTGGCGATCGCAGCCGCCATCGAGGGCGGCCTCGGCGAGGGCAACCACGAGTCCCACGCGCCCGCAGCGCCCGCGAGCGACGCGAAAGCTCAGTCTACAAACGGCGCTGCCCCAGACGACGGTGCGAACCTGCTGCGGGGCATCCCCGGCGCGCCTGGCATCGCCGTCGGCCCGGTCTTCCGCTTCGAGCGGGCGAAGGTGGTGCTACAGGAGCACTTCACCACCGTAGACCAGGAGCACAGCCGGCTGCACGCCGCGCTCGACGCCGCCCGCCAGCAACTCGTCACGCTGCGGGAGCAACTGCTGCGCCGTGGCGCCACGGACGAGGCCGCGATCTTCGAGGCCCACCGCGACCTGCTGGACGACCCTGAGCTGCTCGGGGCGGTCCACGCCGCCATCGGGGAAGGTCGCACCGCTGCCGCCGCTTGGCAGAGCGCTGTGGCCCAACAGGCCGCCGAGTTGGCAGCCCTCCCCGACCCACTGCTCGCCGAGCGCGCCACCGACATGCGCGACGTCGGCGAGCGGGTGCTGCGCCACCTCACCGGCGCCGCGGACACGCCGGCCCTCCCCGAGCTGCCCGTGGTGGTCGTGGCCTACGACCTCACACCCTCCGAGACAGCCGCCTTCGATCCGCAGCGGGTGCTCGGCTTCTGCACGGCGGTGGGCGGCCCCAACGCCCACACCGCCATCCTCGCCCGCGCCCTCGGCCTGCCCGCGGTGGTGAGCGCCGGGCCTCGCGCACTGGAGCTCGTCCCCGGCACCACCGTGATCCTCGACGGGGCGGCCGGCACCGTGACTGTGGAGCCGGACGCCGAGACGCTCGCTAAGGCCCGCGAGGCCCAGGAGCGTGAGCGAGCGCGCAAGGCGGCCGCCCGCGCCGCCGCCGCCGAGCCCGCGATCACCGCCGACGGCCACCGGGTGGAGGTCCTCGCTAACATCGGCGGGGTGGCCGACGCCCGCAAGGCCGGCAAGGCCGGCGCCGAGGGCGTGGGCCTGCTGCGCACCGAGTTCCTCTTCCTCGAGCGCACCACCGCGCCGAGCGAAGAGGAGCAGTACGGGGTCTATCACGCCATCGCCGAGGCGATGAACGGCCTGCCGGTGATCGTCCGCACGCTCGATATCGGCGGCGACAAGCCATTGCCCTACCTCGACCTGCCCCGTGAGGAGAATCCCTTCCTCGGCGAGCGAGGCATCAGGCTCTGCCTGGCTCACCCCGGCCTGCTGCGGCAGCAGCTGCGGGCGATCCTGCGGGCCACCTCGGCCGGGCCGCTGCGGATCATGTTCCCGATGATCGCCGACGTGGAGGAGCTGCGGGCCGCCCGCGCCATGGTCGAGGAGCTGCGAGCTGAGCTAAAGGCCCCGCCCGTGGAGGTCGGAATCATGGTCGAGGTGCCCTCCGCGGCGCTCATGGCCGACGCCCTCGCCAAAGAGGCCGACTTCTTCTCGATCGGTACCAACGACCTCACGCAATACACCCTGGCGATGGACCGCACCCACCCCAACCTGGCCGCTCGCGCCGACGGCCTGCACCCTGCGGTGTTGCGCCTGATCGCCCGTACCGCCGAGGCCGCCCACGCCGCCGGCAAGTGGGTCGGCGTCTGCGGCGAGCTCGGCGCCGACCCGGCGGCCGTGCCGATCCTGGTGGGGCTCGGGGTGGACGAGCTCAGCGTGAGCGTCCCGGCCATCCCCGGCGTCAAGGCGCAGATCCGCTCACTGACCCTCGCCGAGTGCAAGGAGCGGGCGCAGCGGGCGCTGGCCTGCGCCACCGCCGCCGAGGTGCGGGCCGGTGCCGGGCGCGGGGGCTGAGCGGGGCGACCTTTGCGGGGCGCTGCCGCCCCCGCTCCCCCGGCGCTCGTCGTGCCGACGCCTCTTGCGGGACGCTGCCGCCCCCGCTCCCCCGGCGCAGAGGGGGCGTACGCACGCCCCCTCTGCACTCCCCCGCGCCAGGGGCCCTGCCCCTGGACCCCAAGTAGGAGGCCAGTGCCGTGCCACCGCTGATCTGCTACCTCTCCCATCGTCGGGCTTGTGCTTTGGCCAAGCGCGGTGGCCCACGTCCGCTGGTTGCGCCCTGTCCGTTCCGGCGTGCCGACGCTACTCCGCCGCAGAACAAGCGAAGCCGAGGTGCTT
>DAOUGF010000214.1:0-4525 GCA_034429295.1 Chloroflexaceae bacterium | reverse complement strand
GCGCATGCCCCTCGGCGCCGAGAGCGGGAGCGACCGTGCCAGCGAGATGGCAGTTGCCCGACAGCTTCGCTGGTCAAGGGTATTGTGGTGGAGGCGAAGCTGCCCGGTAGTGGGCGTGCAGCTAGGAACGCAACGCCCGCTCTCGGCGCAGAGGGGCATGTAGCGATGGCGTGTCGGCGCTGGCGGCCGCCGGCTTTGGGGTCCAAGGGCGAGGCCCCTGGCGCGGGGGGTGTCGGGGGGCGCGCGTCCGCCCCCTGACAAATCAAGCGGGGTGCGGGGCGCCAGCGCCCGCTGACGTTGCATCAGCCCTGAGTTGCCGCGCCGCTGAAGCGCGCCCCCTAGCCCTTATGGTACAATCGGCGCTACCACGCGATAGAGGCAGCCGAATCACGGCCGCTGACGCCGGCCGAGCAGCGTAGGAGCGACTGTGAGCACCAGAAAAATCGGGATCATCGTGGGGCGCGAGTGGTCGTGGCCGCCGGCGTTCATCGAGGAGGTCAACCGGCGCAACGCTGGCGTCACCGCTGAGTTCGTGAAGCTCGGCGGCACGCGCATGGCCGAGCCCTGCGAGTACGACGTGATCGTCGATCGCATCAGCCATGAAATCCCTTACTACCGCACCTTCCTGAAGAACGCCGCCCTCGATGGCACCTACGTAGTGAACAACCCCTTCTGGTGGAGCGCCGACGATAAGTTCTTCGGCGCCGCGATCTGCACCAGGCTCGGCATCGCCCACCCGAAGACCGTCGCCCTCCCCTCCCACTCCTATGTCGAGGGCGTGGTCGAGGAATCGCTCCGTAACCTGCGCTACCCCATCCCCTGGAAGGAGCACGTGGATTACGTGGGCGGCTTCCCGGCCATCCTCAAGCCCGCTTGGGGCGGCGGCTTCAAGAAGGTCTACAAGGTCAACAGCTTCGAGGAGCTTTGGCGGGCCTACAACGAGACCGGCACCGAGTGCATGATGCTCCAGGAGTATATCGCCTGGGAGAAGTACGTGCGCTGCATCGTCATCGGCCGCAAGCGGATCATGACGATCAAGTTCGACGCCAACGCCCCCTGGCCCCACCGCTACTTCCGCGACGACAACTATCTCACTGCTGAGGAAGGCCGGCAGGTGGTGGAAGGTGCGCTCAAGATCAACGAGGCCCTCGGCTACGATATGAACACGGTGGAGTTCGCCCTGAAGGATGGCGTGCCCTACGCGATCGACTTCACCAACCCCGCGCCCGACTTCGATGTGAACTCGCTCACACCCCACTACTTCGACTGGGTGGTGAAGACGATGGCCGACTTCACGATCGAGCTGGCGCTGCAGGGCCGCAAAACGCCCACCGATTATAGTTGGGGCCGCATGATCGCCGAGCGCGAGCGCAAACCAGGCGAAGACGCCCCCGCAGCCCCCGCGGCCAAACCGAAGCGCACCACACGGAAGAAGGCGCAGTCATCGTGACAGGGTGACAGTGTGACAAGGTGACAAGGTGACGCCTATCGGCACCGTTAGGACGTCACCCTGTCACCTAGCGCGAGCGCAGCAAGCGCGGTCACCCTATCACCCTGTCAGGCAAAGAGGTGAGCCATGACGCTGGCCGAGGCGATCGATCATTACCACAGCCTGCTCACCCCGGAGATGGCGATGGCCTCCTGGGAGCGGCTCAGCGAGGAGATGCGGGCGCGCCGCCTCTACTTCGGCGAGCGCCCCCTCGCCACGGTGCTGCGCCCCCGCCTGATCACTGAGGAGCAGTACCGCCAGCTGCAGCGGGGCGTGGGGATGGTGGCCCAAGCCGCCCGCAAAGTGGTGGCCCCTGCCCTCACAGAAGGGCCTGCCGGCGACGCCGTGCGCAACGTGCTGATGCTCACCGACCAGGAGCGGGCGCTGATCGCCATGCACCCCGGCTACCTCGAGCCGAGCGCCCACTCGCGCATGGACACCTTCCTCACGGTGGACGGCGCCTCGCTGCAGTTTGTCGAGTACAACGCCGAGAGCCCGGCCGCCATCGCCTACGAGGATCTGCTCGCCGAGGCCTTCGAGGCCACCCCGGTGATGCAGGAGTTCACCAAGCGCTACTCCACCCGCCCGCTCCCCGCCCGCCAGCGGCTCCTCGACACGCTGCTCAGCTGCTGGCGCGAGGCCGGCTCACCCGGCGGCGAGCCCTCGGTCGCCATCGTGGATTGGCGTGGCCTGCCGACGGCCACCGAGTTCGAGATGTTCGCCGCCTACTTCGCCGAGCACGGGCTGCGGGCCGTGATCTGCTCCCCCGACGAACTGCATCTCCGCGAGGGGCGCCTCATCGCCGACGTGGGCGGCGTCATCACGCCGGTCACGATCGTCTTCAAGCGCGTCCTTACCAGCGAGCTGCTCATCCACTACCGTCAGCAGGCCCTGGAGCATCCGCTGATGCAAGCGTACGCCGCGGGCATCTGCGTCGTTGTGAACTCCTTCCGCGCCAAGCTGCTGCACAAGAAGTCGCTCTTCGCCCTGCTCTCCGACGAGGCGTTCCAAGGCGAGCTCTCCGCGGAGGAGCGCGCCGCTGTGGCAGCCCACGTGCCCTGGACGCGGGTGGTGCGCCCCGGCGAGACGAGCTATCAGGGCGAGCGGATTGATCTGCTGGCGTTCGCCCGCACCAACCGCGAGCGCCTGCTGCTCAAGCCCAACGATGAGTACGGCGGCAAGGGCATCACGATCGGCTGGGAGTGTGACGCTGATACCTGGGACGCCGCCCTCACCGAGGCCACCCGCTCGCCGTCTGTGCTCCAAGAGCGGGTGACGATCGCCTATGAGCCCTACCCCACCCTGGTGGACGGCCAGGTGGTGATCGGCGAGCGCCTGGTGGATAGCGACCCCTTCCTCTTCGGCTCCGAGGTGCAGGGCAGCCTCTGCCGTCTCTCCACCGTCACCCTGCTGAATGTGACGGCGGGCGGCGGCTCGACGGTGCCGGTGTTCGTGATCGGGGAGTGAGCGCCGGAACGACAGATGACCGACGAGCGACGACCGGGCCGACGCGCCGGCCTTCCGAGGCCGCACTTAGGCTACCGGCCGCCATCAGCCGCCTGCTTCCGCTTGGGGCGGCGCTCGCGCTCAGCGCGCTCCTGCTCACCCTCGCGCTGGCGTATCCTGCAGCAGATGCGGTGGATGTGGGCGCGCCCGGTGACGCCTACGCGCTGGCTGGCTTCTACCGGGCTGACACGAGCGACCCCACGACGGCCAACTTCCGCTGGAGCGGGCCGCGCTCGCGCCTGCTCATCCCCGCCGCCAGCGACGGCGCCCTGATCCTGGAGTTGCGGCTCCATGGACTCGGCTTCGCCCCGCCCGATGCGCTGCGCCTGCAGCTCGCCCGCGATGGCCGGCCGGTGGCGGAACTGGCCACGACGGGGGCGTGGCGCGTCTACCGGCTCCTACTCCCCCCGGACGCCGCCCCTGAGCCCACGCCGCTGCGCATGGAGCCGCTCGACCTGATGGCGCCGCTTGCCTACGGGCCGGGCGACCCGCGGCCCCTCGGCGTGGCCCTTGACAGCTTCACCCTCGCGGGAGTGCCGGGCCCGGCGCCCTTGAGCTCGCCCGCCGGCCGGGCCATCCCGCTGGCCTGGGCACTTGGGCTCCTCGCCGCGTATTTGGCCGTCGCTGCGACGTATCTGCGCCACAGGGGCACAGAACGCACAGAGGGTACGGTAGCATCGGCGCCCTCCGTGGCACCGTGGTGGGCCGCCGGCGCAGTGGCCCTGGCGGGAGCGCTGCTCGCGCTCTGGGCGTGGCGCGACCCGCATGGCTTCGCGTGGGCCGTGCCGACGCCGCCGCTCTGGCTGCTTGGCGTCGCGACCCTCGCGCTGCTGCTGCCTGCGGTCCCGAGTCGCATCTGGCGGGCGCTGTGGCTCCGCGGCGTAAGCTGGCCAGGAGCCCTGATTGGCGCGCTCGGCATCCTGCTGGCGGCCCACATGCTGCTCCTGGCGCCGCCGCCTTGGTCTGGCATGGGCGCTCTGGTGGTGATGCTAGCCCCTGGCGCCCTCGCCACCCTCGCGCTCTTCCCGGAGGAGCGGGGCCCGCTCGCCCGCAGCTTCCTCGCGATCTGCGGGGCGCTGATCGTGGCGCCGCTGCTCGTCCTCGCCCTACACGCCATCCCCGGCCCTCTGCCGGCGTGGGCGCTTATCCTCACCGCCGACGCACTCACCGCAGTGATGCTCTGGCTGCTGAGGGAAAGGAGGGGCACACCAAGCGGCCAGGATGCCAGGAGGCCCTGGGACAGAGGCGAGCTGATCCTGCTCGTCGTGGTGCTGGCTGTTGCGGCGGGGCTGCGGCTGTGGCGGCTGGGGAGCGCGGAGTTCCAAGGGGATGAGGCCAGGGCGATGCTGCTAGCCGCGGGCGTGGCCCAAGGCGATGAGGGCATCCTGCTCACCCACACAAAAGGGCCGGTCGAGGCGCTGCTGCCCGCCGGGCCGCTGGTGATCGCCGGTGTCGGCGCCGAGTGGGTAGCCCGCCTCCCCTTCGCTCTGGCCAGCCTCGGCGCGCTGCTCGGGGCGCTGGCGCTGCTGA
>DAOUGF010000213.1:0-8899 GCA_034429295.1 Chloroflexaceae bacterium | reverse complement strand
GGCAAGCGCTTGGGCGCGACCGAGCAGGCGGCGATCGTGGCCAGCCTCGCGGGCCGCATGCCCGATCTCGGCCACGTCGTGATGCAGTGAGGCGAGGGGGCGTTGGATCGCGAATGACGCGAAACGGGGCGAAAAACGCGAAACGAAGGCGCGAAGGCGCGAAAGGGAAGACGCGAAACGAAGGCGCGAAGGCGCGGAACGAAGTGGCGCGAAGCGCTTAAGGGAAGACGCGAAACGAAGGCGCGAAGGCGCGAAAGTGCGAAGCGAGTGGGCTGGCTGTTGCTGTGGCCGGCAGCGGGCATGGGGCGGGGAACGCATCGCCCGCTCTCGGCGCCGAGGGGCATGCGGCGATGGCGCCCTCGGTGCTGGCGGCCGCTGGCTTTGGGGGTTTCCAAAGGGGGCGAGGGGCGGAGCCCCGAGACGGTGGGGAGCGCGAGGGGCAGAGCCCACTCGCATCCCCATCTACCGCGCAGGTGGTAGAGGCTTGGGGCGGCGCCCCCGCAAAAGGCGAAAGCGCCCCCCGGCGGGGGCGCAAGGGTGGCCAGTGCCCCGGCGGCGCTCACTCGCTGAGCGAGGGCGTCAGCCCGAGCGCAGCGGGGCGCTGATAGTTCGCCGAGAGGCTGCGGTAGGCGTAGGAGCGCATAGCCGCAAGCGTCACCATCAGGCCGATCAGCCCTGTCACGGTGAAGACCAGGGCGATCCCCCGGTCGGTGCCAGTGCCGAACCAGCCGCCGATCAGCTCAGCGCCCGCGCCCGTGGTCATAAAGGGGATGGCGAAGAGCTGGGCGATCGGGCCGATGAAGAAGGCCGTGAGCGGCGACGCCGCCTGCTCGATGCTCTGCGCGAAGCCGAAGACCCGGCCCTGCCGCTCCGGCGGGATCACCTTCTGCAGGATGGTCTGCTCCGCGGCCTCGATCACCGGGGCGAGGGTGAGATAGATGAAGATGCCGATTGTGAACAGGACGATCGACGATTGGATCGTGAAGAAGATGCAGATCGTCCAGAGCACGATGTTGGTGAGGAAGAGCGAGCGCACGGGATTCTTACCCAGCCCGCGTCGCGCTACCATCAGCCCGCCCACGATGAAGCCGAGGCTGAGGAAGCCCCAGAGGATGCCCCAGACCTGTACCGAGACCAGTTGCAGGCCGTAGGCGTCCATCAGCGCCATGAACACGCCGCCCAGGAAGTTGTTGAAGGTGTTGAAGAAGATCAGCCCGAAGAGCCCCGGCACGAGCTGGATCACCTGGATCGTGCCGCGGATATCGATCCCATCATTCTGCTCGCTCGGTCCGCTGTGCGTGGCAGCGTGGACGACCTCCCGCTCCAGGATGTTGAGGGTCAGGAGGTGGGCGATGATCAGCAGGTTCAGCCCGAGGGCAAGGGCGAGCGTCCAGAACATGCCGAGGAAGCCGACCGCCAGGCCGCTGAAGATGGAGGAGAGCAAGAAGGCCACGCCATTGGCGCTGCCGACGAGGCCGTTAGCCCTGTCGCGCTGCTCCTCGGGGATGAGAATGGTGACCAGGGTGGAGAGGGCGATCGAGCGCATGTTGCCGGCGATGGCGCCGAAGAGCGCAAGGGTGATGAAGGCCCAGAGGACGGGGCTGGCCGCGCTGGTGAAGGTCTGCGCGGGCACACTGGTGTAGATGCCCAGAGCGACGGCGTAGAGGATGAAGGAGCTGACACTTGAGAGCAGCATCGCCCGCCGCTTCTTGTAGCGGTCCACGATCGAGCCGAGGAAGAAGCCGGAGAGGGCGACGGTGATGAGGTAGATGCCCGCCATCACCGAGGTCACGATCACCGAGCGTGTCTCGAGGTAGGCCCAGAAGGTGACGGCGAACCAGACGAAGGTGTTGGCGATGAAGGCTGCGAGCGAGTTTCCCAGAGCCGCATAAAAGGTTTTTGACATACTGCGCTTTCCGATGCTCCACTCTCTGCGAGCCGCTTCGCGTAGTCAGATGGCATAGAACGTGCGTTCGTTCAGTATACATGGCTTGCTGCGCGATACGTTCAGGCAAAAGTTCGAACTTGCCGCCTGTACTTTCGGCCTAGCCAAGCGTTTAGGCTCTTGACAATTCAACAAGATTTTGTATTATTCAACTACGTTGAACTGTATGCAATAGAGTTTCTTGTCGCCACGCCCGCGACCCTACAAGGGGCTGTAGGCTAGCTTCGCTGTACGCCCTTCTTTGCCCAACGGACTACTACGTGGATATTGGTATCCGCATCCGCAGCATCAGAACGCAGCAGGGTCGCACGCTCGAGGATGTAGCGCAGGCTTGTGAGTGTTCGAAGAGCCTGCTCTCAAAGATCGAGACGGGCAAGGTGGTTCCAGCCCTCGCAACACTCTCGAAGATCGCCAACGCCTTGGGCGTGCGCATCTCGACGCTTCTGGAGGACGGTGAGAACCTGGAGCCGGCGGTGACGCCGAATCTGATCGACCGGCCCGAGATGTTCGTCGCCACCGATAAGGGCTACACGATCTATGCGGTGGCACCCCACTTCCTCAACAAAAAGATGCAGCCGGTACTGGTCTATGGGCGCAAGGGCGAGGTGCTCCCCCACTCGGTCTCCCACGCCGGCGAAGAGTTCATCATCGTGCTGCATGGCGAGGTCAAGGCGCATATCGGCAAGAACGACTACCACCTGCGACAGGGCGAGAGCATCTACTTCGAGTCAACATACGAGCACGGCTTTGTCCCCCTCACCGACTATGCCGTCTACCTCGATGTGTTTGTGGAGTAGAAGGCGGAGTGCTCCTTAGTCTCTGACGGTTCACCTGTAACCTTTCCCTGAACGTACATAGCAGCGATCGGGATCTGCCGGCCGGCGCAGGCGAGGCGGGATAGCCTCGTGCACCTTGCAGATGCTGTTGGCGACCCCAGGAGCGCGACGCCTGCGCTCCCGGATGTGTGGTGGCGAGGTTCACCAACAGCACCCCTGCGACGCCCATCAAGAGAGGAGGCGAGCTACCCCGAGGATGGCGTGCGGCTCAATCCACCAGGGGCCCTGGGACGACGAAAGCGACGCAGGCAAAGCGAGGCCACAGCTTCAAAGAGGAGGAGACGATGAGCAGGACAGCACGGTCGCTTGCCCTGATCGGCATGCTCGCGGCGCTGCTGGCGGCCTGCGGACCGGCCGCCCCTACAACGGTGATCCAGCCCACTGCCGCCCCCGCAGCTCCGGCCGCCGAGCCAACCGCGGCCCCGGCCGCCGAGCCCACCGCAGCTCCGGCCGCCGAGCCAACGGCCGCAACTGCGCCCACAACCCAGCCCGCCGCGGCGGGCGGCAGCACCCCCGGCAGTTATAAAGAGGCCCCCCAACTCGCCGAACTCGTGGCCGCGGGCCAACTCCCCCCAGTGGAAGAGCGGCTGCCCGAGGAGCCCCTGGTGGTGACGACCCGTAACGAGATCGGCGTCTACGGCGGCGAGCAGCGTGGCGCCGCCTTCGGCCCCCAGACCGGCCAGCTCGATACCGAAGGCCTGCGTATGCAGAGCCTGCTCTTCATCGAGCCAGATCTGCAGTCGCTCTCGCCCAACATCCTCAAGGACTACAGCGCCTCCGACGACTTCACCACCTGGACGCTCACCCTGCGCAAGGGCATGAAGTGGTCGGACGGCGCGCCCTTCACCGCCGACGACTTCATGTTCTGGTACGAGGATATCTTCCTCAACACCGACCTCACCCCGGCGCCCCAGGCGGTCTATGTGAGCGGCGGCGAGCCAATGAAGATGACCAAGATCGACGATGTGACGATCGAGGTGAGCTTCGCCGCACCCAACCCCAACTTCGACCTGACCATGTCGAAGAGCTACTGGAACGACCGCATGTTCGCGCCGAAGCACTACCTCTCCCAGTGGCACATCAAATATAACCCCGACGCCGATGCGAAGGCCAAAGCCGAGAACTTCGAGACCTGGGTGCAGGCGTTCCAGTTCCACGACGCCCACGGCCAGGACGCCCAGGACACCAACCGGCCCGACATCACGCCTTGGGTGCTGAACCGCGTGGACGAGCTCGGCAATAAGTACTTCGAGCGCAACCCCTACTACTGGGCCGTGGATACGGAGGGCAACCAGCTGCCCTACATCGACCGCCAAGTGTCGGTGCTGGTGCAGGACGCGCAGGTGCGCATCCTGAAGCTGATCGGCCGGGAGCTCGACGTCGCAGGCGAGAATCCGCTGCCAGTGAAGGACTACCCGCTCTACGTGGAGAACGAGGAGCAGGGGAACTACAAGGTCTATCTCTTCGACAATAGCCGCGGCAACGATGTGGGGATCAGCTTCAACCAGACCCACAAGGACCCGGTGCTGAAGCAGATCTTCCAGGATGTGCGCTTCCGCCAGGCGCTCTCGCTCGCGATCAACCGCCAACAGATCAACGACGTGCTCTACGTCGGGCGAGCAGAGGTGCGCAACGCCACCATCCCGGCCTCCACCTCCTTCTACGAGGAGTGGATGGGCCAGTACTTCGCCGAGTACGACGTGGAGCGGGCGAACGCGCTGCTCGACGAGATGGGCCTGACGATGGGCTCCAACGGCGTGCGCCTCCGCCCCGACGGCGCGCCGCTCGAGGTGGTGCTGGAGTGCTGGGAGGAGTTCTGCCCCCACTCCGAGATGGTGGCCGAGATGTGGACGGCCGTGGGCGTGAAGACGACCATGAGCCAGATCGAGCGGACGCTCTGGCTGGAGCGCAACCAGGCCAACGAGCAGGATATCTACGCCCACCCCTACGACGCGATCGCCGAGCCGAACCTGCGCGCCTCCAGCTGCGCTCGCATCCGGCCGCTTGGCGTCGATAGCTACGCGCCGCTGTGGCGCACCTGGTACAACAGCGACGGCGCTCAAGGCGAGGAGCCCACCGCCGAGAATCAGCAGCTGATGGCGCTCTGCGACGAGTTCGCCGCCACCATCCCCGGCTCGGAGGAGTACATGCGGGTCGGCAAGGAGATGGCGACGCTCTACACCGAGCAGCTCTACAGCCTCGGCGTCTCCGTGGCTCCGCGGGTGATCATCCTCTCCAACCGGCTCGGCAACACGCCCACCGAAGGCATGTTCTCCGGCGACTATATGTTCTGGGTGCCCTACCGCGGCGACCAGTGGTACGTGAAGGAGTAGCAAGGGACAAGAGACGAGGAGAACAGAGAGCAAGCGCTGCTCCTACAAAGCAGGTGTTCTCTGTTCTCTCCTCTGCCTCTGTTCTCCAGGAGTCTCGCGATGCGCGCCTATCTCCTGCGCCGACTGCTCTACACGCTGGTACTGCTGGTGGCCGTCTCGGCGTTCTCGTTCTTCCTGATCGACCTGCCGCCGGGCGACTATCTCACCTCCTATGTGGCCAGCCTGCGGGAGCAGCGCGGCGGCGAAGTCGATCCGGCCGAGGTGGAAGCGCTCAAGCGCCAGTACGGCCTCGATCAGCCCCTGCCCGTGCGCTACCTGAAGTGGATGGCCAACATCTTCCAGGGCAACTTCGGGCGCTCCTTCGCCTATAACATCGAGGTCTCCGTGCTGCTGAAGGATCGCATCGGGATCACGATCTTCACCGCGGTGCTGACGCTGATCTTCACCTACGTGGTCGCCATCCCGATCGGGATCTACTCGGCCACCCGCCAGTACTCGCTGGGCGACTATATCTTCACCGGGCTGGGCTTCGTGGGCCTGGCGATGCCCACCTTCTTCCTGGCCCTGGTGCTGATGTACTTCATCAATCGCTACACCGGCTTCAGCGTGGGCGGCCTCTACTCGCCCGAGTTCCTCGACAAGCCGATGAGCTGGGCCAAGTTCGTGGATATGCTCAAGCACGTCGGGGTGCTC
The DNA here is from genome assembly GCA_034429295.1 of Chloroflexaceae bacterium. GTDB lineage: Bacteria > Chloroflexota > Chloroflexia > Chloroflexales > Chloroflexaceae > OHK40. The sequence continues at coordinate 3,092 of DAOUGF010000213.1, read as the reverse complement.
GTGATCGCCGTCGGCCTCTCCGGCACGGCCAGCGTGATCCGGATCATGCGCAGCGGCCTGCTGGACGAGCTGAAGAAGCAGTACGTGATCTCGGCCCGCTCCAAGGGCATCAGCGAGGGCCAACTGCTGCTGAAATACCCGGTACGCCTGGCCCTCAACCCGATCATCTCGTCGGTCGGCTGGATCCTGCCGAGCATCGTTTCCGGCGCCACCGTGACCGCGATCGTAATGAATATCCCGACGCTGGGCGCGCTGCTCTACGAGGCGCTGCTCGCCCAGGATACCTACGTGGCCGCCGCCTGCATCCTGCTGCTCTCCTGCATGACGGTGATCGGCATGTTTATCTCCGACATCCTGCTGGTGGTGGTGGACCCGCGCATCCGGCTGACGTGAGTGGGGAGAGCGAGCGACAGCGAGCGAGGCAGCATGGCAACGATCACTCTGCGAAGGGCCAAGCGGGCCAAAAGCCAGGACGATATCTTCGTCGCCACCCAGTGGACGCTGATGTGGCGCAAGTTTCGCCGGCACCGCCTGGCGATGGTAAGCACCGCGGTGATAGGGCTGCTCTACCTTGTGGCGATCTTCTGCGAGTTTGTGGCGCCCCACGATCCCAGCAAGCGCGACGTGCAGCATATCCACGTGCCGCCGCAGCCCATCCACCTGATCGGCCCCCACGGCATCTGGCCCTACGTCAATGGCTTGCGGCTCGAGGAGGACGAGCGCACCTGGCGCAGGCACTATGTGCCCGACCCCACGGTGCAGCACTACATCTACTTCTTCGTTAAGGGCGACCCGTACAAGCTCTGGGGCATCTTCCCCTCCGACATCCACCTCTTCGGCACCAAGGAAGGCCCCTTCCACCTCTTCGGCACGGATGAGTCTGGCCGAGACCTGTTCTCGCGCACCATCTACGGCCTGCGGGTCTCGCTCTCGGTGGGCCTGGCGGGCGTGGCCTTCACCTTCATCCTCGGCTCGGTGCTGGGGGCGATCTCCGGCTACTACGGTGGCACGGTGGACTTCATCATCCAGCGGGTGATCGAGTTCATCCTCTGCATCCCCGCCATCCCGCTCTGGATGGCGCTCTCGGCCGCCTTGCCCCGCGACTGGTCGCCCACCCGGGTCTACTTTGCGATCTCCATCATCCTCTCGCTGATCGGCTGGTGCTCGTTGGCCAGAGTAGTGCGGGGCAAGATGCTGGAGATGCGGGAGCAGGAGTTTATCACCGCCTCGCGGCTGGCCGGCGCCTCCGATGCCTGGCTGATCTTCGACCATATGCTGCCGGGCTTCATGAGCTACCTGATCGTGGCGCTCACCCTCTCCATCCCCGGCATGATCCTGGCCGAGACCTCGCTGAGCTTCCTCGGCCTTGGCCTGCGCCCACCGGCGATCAGCTTGGGGGTGCTGCTGCAGCAGGCTCAGAACATCCAGACGATCTCGCTCTACCCCTGGCTGATGATCCCCGGCGTGGTGATCTTCATCGTCGTGCTCGCCTTCAACTTCATGGGCGATGGCCTGCGGGACGCGGCGGACCCGTACAGGTGAACTATGCATAGCGACGCCATCCTGAGCGTGCGCAACCTGCGAACCTACTTCAAGCTCGATGAGGGCACCCTCAAGGCGGTGGACGGGGTGGACTTCGATATCCCGCGGCGCGGCACCCTCGGCCTGATCGGCGAGAGCGGCTGCGGCAAGAGCGTCACCTCGGCCTCGATCATGCGGACGGTGTTGCCGCCCGGCCGGATCGTGGAGGGCAGCCTCTGCTTCCGGCGGGCGAACGGCGAGGAGCTGGATCTGGCGACGCTCGACCCCTTCGGGCGCACGATGCGCGCCATCCGTGGCGCCGAGATCGCCATGATCTTCCAGGAGCCGATCGCCAGCCTCTCGCCGGTCCACACCATCGGCGAGCAGATTCTGGAGATGGTGCTGCTGCACCGCACGAAGAATCGCAAGGAGGCCCGCGAGATCGTGCTCGACATGCTGGCCAAGGTGGGCCTACCCAACCCCACCCAACGCTTCAACGAGTACCCGCACCAGCTCTCCGGCGGCATGTGCCAGCGCGCCATGATCGCCATGGCCCTCTCCTGCAGCCCCGCCCTGCTGATCGCCGATGAGCCGACCACCGCCCTCGATGTGACAGTGCAGGCCCAGATCATCGAGCTGATCCGCGGGCTGCAGGCCGAGCTCGGCATGTCGGTGCTCTACATCACCCACGACCTGGGCGTGATCGCCGAGGTGGCCGACATGGTGGCGGTGATGTATCTCGGCCGGATCGTCGAACTGGCCGACACGCGGACACTCTTTAAGCACCCACTCCACCCTTACACCCGCAGGCTGCTCAAGGCGCTCCCGAGCCTGACGGGCCGCGCTGGCGACTACCTGGAGAATATCCAGGGGAACGTGCCGGTGCCGCTGGACCCGCCGGCCCAGTGTGGCTTCTTCTCGCGCTGCCAGCTGGCCCAACCGGGCCTCTGCGACGCCGCCGTGCCGCCGCTGCTGGAGGTGGAGCCCGGCCACTACGTGCGCTGTGCTCTGGTGAGCGGCGAGGGAGGGGCGCAATGAGCCGTGATGAGCGCAGCCAGGTGCTGCTGGAGGTGGCGCACCTCAAGAAATACTTCCCGATCGAGCGTGGCCTGCTCAAGCGGGTGGTCGGCCAGGTGCGCGCCGTCGACGACGTCTCGCTCACCATCAAGCGCAACGAGACGCTGGGGCTGGTTGGCGAGTCGGGCAGCGGCAAGACCACGCTGGGCCGCTGTATTCTGCGGGCCGTGGAGCCGACCGCCGGCGAGGTGCGCTTCTTCCCGCGGGACGGCGCGCCGGTGGATGTGCTGGCGCTGGATAAGCGCGGCCTGAAGGAGCTGCGCCGGCGCGCCCAGATGGTCTTCCAGAATCCTTACTCGTCGCTCGACCCACGAAAGACGGTGCTGCAGATCGTGGGGGAGCCGCTCTATCTCCACGGGATTGCCAAGGGCGACGAGCTGGTGGAGCGGGTGAAGCGGCTGATGGAGCTGGTGGGGCTTGAGGTGAAACACATGAACCGCTACCCCCACGCCTTCAGCGGCGGCCAGCGGCAGCGGATCGGCATCGCCAGGGCC
>DAOUGF010000212.1:0-6481 GCA_034429295.1 Chloroflexaceae bacterium | reverse complement strand
GCGATCTGCGGGCGACGCTGCTGCTCGTCGAAGATGAACTCGTCTTTGTCGGGGCAGCCCGCTCCGTAGCAGGCGAAGAGGAAAGCGAACATGCCCTCCACCTTCGCGTCGCTACCCAGATCCTCGCCGGCGAACCAGTGTTCGCGCTTCACTGGCCCCGAGCCGCTCCAGTCCTGGGCCACCAGGGCCCCCTGATGGAGTGGCAGCCGCTCGTCACTCAGGGGTAGCCCAAGGCCGTGGCCCGCTGTGAAGAGTACCGCGGGCGGCTTGCCCTCACCGCTGCCGCTGAGCACCGAGGCCAGGTTCGACTTGGTGGCGTCGGCCTCGATGAAGGCCCTGTGGGCGAAGCCGTTCCTGGTCGGGATATTAGCCTCGTTGGTGTGCCAGCTGATCAGCGGCAGGGTCAGCTCGTTGGTGCTGCGGATGGTCGAGGTGTCCATGTCGTGCTTCGTGCTGAAGTAGACTACCTCTTTGCGCAGGCGGCCCGCCGCGTCTTGTGCCGTCTCGAAGTTCACCACTCGCTCGGCGTAGGCCGTGTAGTCCTCCAGGCGGTGCTGGCCCGCCGCGTCGGTGAAGCAGAGGCGCCCGACGCCCCAGAAGATGTCGAGCAGGTATTGGAAGTTAAACGGGATCGCCGTCTCGTCCGCCTCGTTCAGCGGGCCTGGCCTGCCGAGCAGCAGCAGGTAGTAGGGCACGCCCCGCCGCGGATCGACCGGGCCGGCTGTCACCCCGTGGCGGGCCAGCCACTTCGGCACACTATCGCCCGGCCGGTAGATCAGCACCGGCGGGATCTTGCCCCAGTGGTCCCGCAGGTTCTGCTTGCCGCCGTCGGTGTGGCGGCTCAGCCAGGTGAGGGCGTTCTCGCCCTCCCGCCAGCTCACGTCCGGGGGCGTGAGGCCCATCTGGCGCATCCTGTGCTCGATCAGGGGCCAGGTCGCCTTGATCAGCGCGGCGTCCTCCAGGCCGTTGATCACCACAGCCCAGCGGGACTCTTCGAGCTTCTGGGTGGAGACGTCGGCCACGACGCCAAGATGCCCTACGGTGGAGTTCTTCTTGGCCTTGTAGATGCTGAGCTGCTCTTTATTTTCTACGCTGAGCTTGCCTTGGGCCAGCTGGGCGGCCGCGGCTGCGTCGATCTCCAGCAGCGGCCGGCCGTCCAACCCGATCCCCAGCGGCGTCAGCTTCTCGGCCTCAGTCCCTGATTGGCCCCTCAGCAGCACCAGCGGCCCGCTGAAGGCGAAGGCGCTCTCAGATGCCTTGGCGGGCGCCCCCGGCTGTTGGGTCATCTCACCTAGCGAGAGCGGCTGCGCCGGCTCAGCCACCGCCGGAGCGGCCTCCTGAGCAGGCTCCGCCGTTGTGCCACTGATCGCGCCCAACTGCGCCTCGATCCGATCGAGCTGCGCGCGCATCGCCTGCAGCGTGGCGTAGATCTGCTCGAGAATCCCTTCATCCGCGCCGGAGCCGCCGGGCGAGCCCGCGCCCTGCCCGCCCTCTATCAAGCTGGCGCCCCCGCTGGACTCTGGGTCGGCAGCCGTCTCCACGCCCTCAGCGGCGATGGCGGCCAGCCCGTGCTCATAGATCAGCTTGTAGGGCACGTAGCAGTAGCCGGGGGCGTAGGGGTTTTCCTTCGCCCAATCGGCGCCCCAGGAGTTGCGCACGATGAAGTACCCTCCGCCCGGCGCGGTCGGGTCGTCGCGGTAGCCTAGGGCGCACATCGCGTGGCCGCCCCGGCGACGCTCGCCTGGCAGCGGGGCCCGCAGCTTGCCGAGGTTCTGCCCCTGCCAGGAGCCCAGCCAGTGCTCGTAGATCGGCAGGCCGATCAGCACTGGCTTACCGGCGGCCAGGGCTGCCTTGATCTGGCGGAAGTCCTTGCCCGGCAACTGCTGGAAGCCCTTGATCCGCCGCTGCTTCGCCTCCTCGATGGCGCCCTCCGGCGCGGGCCCGTGGCCGGGGTTGGCCGGGTCGCTCGGCGCCGGCTTGTAGGGCCAGCGCTGCTCGGTGCAGATGCCCACCTCTTTGAGCACCTTCATGCCGACGATCGGGTCGGTGCCGACGTCGCCCGGGATGCGGTCGCGATCTTTGCAGGCCCAGTAGAGGAACTGCTCAGAGAGATCGGTCGGGTCGTTGCTCAGGGCCTGGTAGATCGCCGCCAGAGTGAAGGCGACGCAGCTGTTGCGCACGCCCTGGTAGGCGACCTGCGGCAATGTGTCCGGTGGGTCGACCTTCTCGGGCAGATCCACGGGGACGCTGAAGGAGGAGGAGTCGATGTCGCTGTACTGGTCCAGGAAGAGGCCGTCGCCCACCTCGATCTCGACCGGCACGCTGAAGGAGACATCCTCCGGCAGGAGCGATACCGCCTCGTCGAGCATGGTCTTGAGCTGCTCCTCGCCGATGCCGAGGGCCACGGCGAGGGCGGTGCGCCCGTTCTGGAACTGCTGGTTGCTCGCCCTTGCCGTGGAGACGAACTCCTCCACGCTCTCGATCCAGTAGTCGGCCAGCTTCTGGCGGGTCGCCGGGTCGATTGCAGTTACTTTGTCGAGCGGCGTGAGCTCGCGCATTGATTCCCCCCATTGCGAATGCAGCATTGAGCATTGTGCGTGCGGTCGCCGCGCCGACGTCTTTCCCGCCTCATCGTGCCAATATTCCCTCTGCTGCACGATGCAAGGGTTAGCGACGGCTATCGGATGGTGCGGCGGGCGGCTTACATGCGGGCGAGGATGCCGCGGATCAGCCGCTCGAACCTGGGCTTGGCGGCTTCGCCGGCTTCGAGCACCTCCTCGTGATTGGCCGGCGGCCCGTCGGGCAGTGCCAGGTTGGTGATCAGCGAGAAGCCCAGGACGCGCATGCCGCCGTGACGGGCCACGATGATCTCGGGCGCCGTCGACATGCCCACGGCATCGGCCCCCAACCCCCGCAGCATACGCAACTCCGCGGCGCTCTCAAAGCTCGGCCCCGAGAGCATGCAGTAGACGCCCTCCCGCAGGGGAAGCCCCTGCTCGGCCGCGACGGCCCGGGCCAGCTCCACCAGTTCGTTCTCGAAGGCGCCGACCATCGCAGGGAAGCGCGGGCCGAGCCGGTCATCGTTCGGGCCGCTCAGCGGATGGTGGCCCGCCATCCCCGGCAGGAAGATCTGGTCGGCGATGCGCATAATATCGCCCACCCGCCACTCGGGGCGCAGCCCGCCGGCCGCGTTGGTCACGATCAGCGTCTCGCAACCCAGGGCCCGCAGCAGGCGCACCGGGAAGGTCACCTCCTGCATTGTGTAGCCCTCGTAGAAGTGGAAGCGGCCCCGCAGCACGGCCACGGGCTGCCCCTCCAGCAGCCCCACGGCCAACTCGCCGCGATGGCCCGGCACCCTCGGCTCGTGGAACCCCGGAATGGCGCTGTAAGGCACCACGGCCGTATCGGCGAGCCCATCGGCCAGGGCGCCAAGCCCTGAGCCAAGGATCAGGCCAACCTTCGGGGCGATCTGCACCCGCGCGGCGACGGCGGCGCGGGCCTGCTCGATGAGCTCGTACATCTAGATCCTGCTGAGCAACTCGCGCTTCTTGGCCTCGAACTCGTCACTGGAGAGGATGCCGCGATCCCGCAGAGCGGCTAACTCCTCCAAGGTGCGCTGGATATCGGCGGGGGCGTTTGGCGCAGCGCGGCTCGGCTGGTAGGCTGGCTCCAGATAGCCGTAGCCGCGCTCGTGGTTGTGCTTGGCCTCGAGCATGGCCTTCTTGAAGGCGAGCGGATCCTCGATACGATCCATCAGGTTGGCGCCCTCCTCGCCCGCGGCGGTGAGGATCTCCACGGTGCCAAAGTTCAGCATGCGCCCGAGCAGGCTCTGGCGCAGCTCCACGTCGTTGATCTTCTCCAACGAGGAGTCGGTCACGCGCTTGCTGAGCACGCCCCGCACTTGGATCACCCTGCGGTCGGTGACGATGTACTGCTCGGCGTTCCAACGCATGTAGTCGATAAAGCCGCTAATCAGCACGATGATGCTGATGCCGACGCAGATCATCAGGATCAGGTTGCTCGCGGTGATCCCGCCGATCACAGCGTTGGAGGTGTCGAAGGCCATGTTCGAGGCAAGGCCGGCAGCCACCAGCAGGGCGATCAGCGCAAGCTCGGTGAGAATGTTGGCGATCAACACGAAAATATGCTGGCGCGCTACGTAGAGGATCTGCTCACCCCGGCCCAGCAGGCTGTCGATGTAGGACATGGACGAACTCCTTACTCCGTGCGCATCGCCTCCTCCAGAAACGCCACCGATCTCAGGTCGCGCTCGAGGAGGTGGCGCAGATAGGCGCGCAGCAGACGCTCGGCCTCGCCACGGACCTCCGACGAGAGGCGGAGGGCCTCGATCGCCTCGATGGGCTGGCTCTGGAGATAGCGGAGCAGGCGGAAGGCGGCCCCACTGATAGCGAAGGCTCCCCGGTCGGCGCCCCGGTCCCGCGGGCAGATCATGCCGCCCAACGTAACGCTGAAGTGGTCGGCCTCCTCGGTGAGCAGCTCCTGGCAGACGGCGCAGTGATGGAAGTGTGGCCGGTAGCCGGTGAGGTGCAGCAGCCGTAGCTCGTAGGCTCGCAACACCAGATCCGGGTTCACGGTGCGATCCAGGGCCCCAAAGCATTCTACGATCAGGTCGAAGAGCGAGCGGTTCTCCTCCCCTTCTTCGGTAAAGCGATCGTAGAGCTCGGCGGCGTAGTAGGCGCAGCTGAGCCGCGGCAGTTCCCGCCGCAGCGTGCCGTGGGCGTGAACGATCTGGCTCTGGGTGATGATGTCGAGGTTGCGCCCTACGGCCAATAGCAGGCTCGCATGGGTGAAGAGCTCGATATGCCCCGCCAGCTTGCTTGTGGTTTTGCGCACGCCCTTGGCGATCACGCGCCGCTTGCCGCCTGGCGTGGCGAGCAGCAACAGCCGGTCGGCCTCGCCAAAGTCGCCGCGGCGTAGGATCAGGGCCTCGCTTCGATAAACACGCTCGCGCATACGCCCCCTTAAGCGGCCCTGAGGGCGTCGCGCACGCTGAGCACGGACGCAGAGGCAGCTTTCACAATAGCTCATTATAGCCACTGTGAAGCCGCGAATCAAGGGCAGCAGGCCCGCCTAGACCCTCACGGCCCTGGCTGTACTACTCGGCTGGGCCGGCGAGGCGCTCGGACGGGGCGCCTTCCAGCAGGCCGCCCTTCACCCGGGCGAGTAATGCGGCGAGTCGCTCCAGCAGGCTCTCCGGACGGAAGGGCCAGGCAACCTGGTCAGAAGGGCGGCCGCCCGCCTCCGCAGGCAGCGGCTCATGGCCGGGCGTGGCGATCCAGAGGAGCGGGATGTCGCTTCGTTGCGGGAGGGGAGAGCCTGCCGTCCCTGCGCCTGCCCTGAGGAGCTGCGCGTCCACGATCATCGCAAGGGGAGTGCTGCCGACCAGCGCCGCGAGGAGCCCCGCAAGGTCACGGGCTTCGCTCACGCAGTAGCCCGCCTCGCTGAGGATGTAGCTTGTAAGCTCGCGACGAAAGATGTTCCCGCTGGCGACGACGATCTGCATAGATCTGATGGGTCGCCTGCGACATCGCAGACGGTTGCCCTGGCTGTTTCCCGGATTTTGGGATCGCTCCCAGTCTACGGGAACTCGCCGCCCATGTCAAGAGCGAAGGGTGGAGGGGCTGCCCTGCCCAGCGCGGGCGCTGCGCCCCGCACCCCTTGTTTGTCGGGGGGGCGTACGCACGCCCCCCGACACCCCCCGCGCCAGGGGCCTCGCCCCTGGACCCCAAGCCGGAGGCCAGTGCCGTGCCGCCGCAGATCTGCTACCTCGTCTCAGCGACGGGCTTGAGCCTTGGCCGAGCGCGGCAGCTCTCGCCTGCTGGTTGCGCCCTGTCCGTTCCGGCGTGCCGACGCCACTCCCGAGCCGTTCTCGAACCAGGTGCCATTCTCGAACCATGTGCGAGCAAGTGATGGCACAACCGATGCTCGCACACCACCCCGACCGCATATCCGCCGCCGGCCGAGGCGGATGGCTCTGCCCGTCGATCAGACGGGTACGTCGCCAGGTAGCGGCACGGTACGGCCCTCCTACTTGGGGGTGGTCCGGAGGGGGCAACGCCCACTCCGGCGGGGGGGCAGGGGGCGGAGCCCGCCTACATCCTCACCCACCGTGCAGGTGGTACGAGCGCAGGGCAGCGCTCCGTAGCGCGCTAGGCGCGCCGGCCGAGCTCGGCGAGATACTCCTGCATCTCCTCCTCGCCCATGTAGGGCGCCTGCAGCCGGATCGTCTCGCCGCTGGGCCGGCGGTAGAGCATATCGCCGCGGCCAAGCAGGTTCTCGGCGCCTGTGGTGTCGAGCACAACCCGCGAGTCGTTGTTTGTCGGCACCTGGAAGGCGATCCGGGTGGGCAGGTTCGCTTTCAGCGTGCCGGTGACGACATTGACACTCGGCCGCTGGGTGGCCAGGACGAGGTGGATGCCTGTGGAGCGGGCGACGGCCGCAAGGCTCATCAGGTCGCGCT
>DAOUGF010000211.1:0-2782 GCA_034429295.1 Chloroflexaceae bacterium | reverse complement strand
GGCCAGCTTCGGCTTCGGCCTCAACGACGAGCGCATGCACTCGCCCGACGAGTTTTTCCGCCTGGCCAGCTTCCGCAAGGGTCAGACCGCCTACTGCAAGCTGCTGGAGCGCCTCGGGCGCTAGCGCTCTGGGGCAAACGGCCCGCTCGCTGCGCTTATTCGGAAACAAGGGGCAGGAGCGCACGGTGCATAAACCGCTGACGCTCCTGCCCTTCTTGCGTGTCATCACTGGCGTGTTGATCTGAGGATTACCACGCAATGCGGCACATCACTACGCTCAATCGAGCACTCCGCCTACTGCTCGCTACCCTTGTGCTCATCGCTGGCTTAAGCGCCCCGCCTTCTACCGCCCGAGCCGCCGGAAGTGTCTGGTGCGTCAGTAATAACCCTAGCGCCACGCACGCGCCTTGTGTGAATGGCGAGGCGCTCACCACCATCCAAGCGGCGATTAACTTCGCATCACCAGGCGACGAGATTCGTGTAGCCCGCGGCGTTTATGCCGGCGGCGCAGAGGCCGTTGTCGCCATAACCGGCACAACCCTGACAATTATCGGCGGCTTCGCGGATGGCGCCTGGGCTATGCCGACCGTGGATCCGGCCCTCACTGTGATTGATGCCCAAAGAGCGCGGCGTGCCATCAGGATCGAAAGCTCTTCTGTCGCGCTGGTCAACCTGACGATCCGCAATGGGCGCGCCGGGCTGCTCGGCAACTTTCTGTTGGGCGGGGGCCTGCTCGCCGAGCAGAACCAGCAGGACACTATCATCCTTGACACGGTCGTGGTCCACGATAACAGTGCAGGCGGGAGTGGCGGCGGCGTAGCGATCTTTGGGCCTGCCGAGTTCCACGACACGCAGTTCCTGAATAATAGCGCCGGCGAAGACGGCGGTGGATTCTGGGTCGGCGGAGAGCTCCAATACCAGGGCGGCGAGATCCGTGACAATATTGCTGAGCGGAACGGCGGCGGGGGCGAGATGGCTATCTGCAACTGCGCCGACCTTGTCTTCAGCACCAACGTCGCCCGCACAGGGAGTGGCGGCGCCCTTTATCTCAGGGGCGGCGACGGCCTTCAGCTCAGCGACAGCCATCAGATCCAGCGGTCAACCTTTGTTGATAACCGCGCAGCCAGTCTGGGCGGCGCGGTCGCCCAGGAGTTCTCCGACGAGCCGGTTACCATCAGCGATAGCCTATTCTTGCGCAATATCGCCCAGAATGATCCCCAGAGCGGTATTGCTCTCCCGAATTTTGGGGGCGCGGTGATGGTGCGCAAGAACCTCACCGTGGAGCGCTCCCGCTTCGAGGAGAACCTCGCAGCAGACTTCGGCGGCGCGATCTTCCAGCAGGATCCGGCGGGCATGGTCACGATCAGCGGCAGTCGCTTCGCGGCTAACAGCGGCGCGAGCGGCGGTGCCGTGGCTGTCCTTGGCTCGGCCAGCATCAGCCGCAGCGAGCTCGTAGGGAACACAGCTGCCCAGAATGGCGGTGCTTTCTTGCAGGTTGACCCCGGCAATGGCCGGCCGGCGGATGGGAGCGTCAGTCTCGATAACGTCACTGTTGTGGATAATACAGCCACAGCTGGTTATGGAGGCGGGATCGCGGCCGCCGATCCATTAACAGTGGTCGGCTCAGTTATCAGCGGGAACACGGCAGGACAGAATGGCGGGGGCATCTCGATGGTGGCGCCAGTCGGCATCTATCGGGATAAGCCCCTACGACTGAGCCGCAGTGTGCTCCGTGGCAACAACGCCGGCGGGAGCGGCGGCGGCGCGTATCTCTCGCCCGACGGGCCAGTGTCGCTCGACGGGCTGACGATTAGCGATAACAACGCGGGCGCGAGAGGCGGCGGCATCGCTCAAGAGGGTGGCGATAACGTTACCATGGTCGGGGTGCTGTTCGCAGATAACAGCGCCGGCCAATCCGGCGCCGCCTACCATCTTAGTGCGGGTAGTCTCGCCAGCCCGGGCAGCGTGACACTGAGCAACGTTACGATAGCGAGCGCGGAGCAGCGCCCTGAAGTCGCGCTCGGCTTCGAATCCAACCCTCTGGATGTCACCCTCACCAACACCCTGATTACCAGCCACACCGTCGGGCTCAGCTTGGGCAGCCCGCAGGCGAGCGGCCCCTTCAGCCTCAGCGCCGACTATATTGGCCTTTTTGGCGTGACGACGCCCATTTCGGTGACGGGCGGCACAGTCATCTTCGACCCTGCCACGCTGATCGACGCCGACCCGCGCTTCGTCGACCCGGCTGGCGGCGACTACCGCTTGAGCTCGGACAGCCCGCTGATCGATCAGGGCGATCCGGCGCGCGACTACAGCGGCCAGCGCGACTTCCAGGGTCAGGTCGTGCCCACCGGCGACCGCGCCGAGATCGGCGCAGACGAGTATCTGCCGGTCGTCGCCCGCCTGTACCTGCCACTGCTCGGCGAGCGCCCTCCGTACCCGGGGCGCCCGTAATCTCAGTTCCGGTATGAGCTAGGGTTGTACAGCCCTCGTCCCCAAGGGAAAGCTGAAGGTGCGTAGAGGCAGCTTACTGCTTTCCCTTGGGGGCGCCGGCGGCGAGGGGAAGGTGTTTCTCCCGCCCCGCGGCTCCGTCGCGGCCTGCGCCAGGTGCTCCCAAGTGAAGACCTGCGAGAGCGCCCGTCTCAGCACCTTGCGCTCGGCGGGCGTGGCGCGGCGCCGGGAGCGCCAGCGGGGCCAGGCGCCGGCGAGCCAGAAGGCGGCGCCGAGGGCGGCGGGGACGGTGAGGGCGAGGATGTACTGCGGCCATTTGGTGGGCAGAGGA
>DAOUGF010000210.1:0-3827 GCA_034429295.1 Chloroflexaceae bacterium | reverse complement strand
GGCGGGGAGCGCGAGGGGCGGAGCCCGCTCGCAACACCACTCACCGTGCAGGTGGTACTCCTTCGAGGCCACACCTCGAGACCTCGGCGGGGAGCGCGAGGGGCGGAGCCCGCTCGCAATACCACCCACCGTGCAGGTGGTACTCCTTCGAGGCCACGCCTCGAGACCTCGGCGGGGGGCGCGAGGGGCGGAGCCCGCTCGCAATACCACCCACCGTGCAGGTGGTACGGGCATGGGGCAAGCGCCCCGAACCGGCGCGCGAGCTCCTACGCGGATCGCGCGACGATCCCCTGCTCCACTGCGTAGGTGGCCGCCTGAGTGCGCGAGCTGAACCCCAGCTTGCCGAGGATGTTGCGCACGTGCACCTCGGCGGTCTTCTCGGAGATCACCAGCCTCTCGGCGATGGCGCGGTTCGAGAGCCCGCGCGTCACCAGCGCCAGCACCTCGAGCTCGCGGGGCGTGAGCCCATCAGGCGCGCGAGCCGCGGACCCGCTTTGGGCGGCGCCCGCCCCGCGGCCGGAGCGCGACGGGGCCAACTGCGCCTCGAGGGCCGCGATCTGCGCCAACTCCTGGGCAAAGCCGAGCGCCTCGGCCTGGCTGCGCGCGGCCTGCAGCGTCACCTGCGCTTGCCGGCGCGCCTCGGCCGAGCCCACTCGCAGCAGCGCGTCGGCCTGCTGGCGGCGCAGCCTCACCGCGTCCGTGACGCACCCGAGCGCATCAGCAGTGGGGAGCGCCCTGGCGAAATGGGCCGCGGCAGCAGCCGGCTGCTGCGCGAGCAACGCAGCGCCACGCAGCTCCTCCAGGGTTGCCTGATCAGCCTCGTCGGCGTAGCCTTGGGCCGCCGCCTCCATCGCCGCGATGATCGCAGCCGCCTCCTCGTCACGGCCCTGCTCGATAAAGCAAAGCGCCACAGCGTAAAGCTTAAACGACTTTGGACCGAGCTCCGTGAGAGGCGCGCCCGGCGCAATGGTCGCCCGCAGGCGCGCCAGAATACTATCGGCGAGCGCGACGGCCAACTCCTGCTCGTTGAGGCTGCGGTACACCTGGAGCAGCAACTGCTCGATGCCGGCGCACTCCTCCTGATCGCCGGCCCCCTTCAGCAGCGTCTCCAGCAGCTCGCGGGCCTCCTCGGCGTGCCCGCGGGCCCAGAGCAGCAGGGCGCGGTACTGCGTGACGATCACCCGGTGCTCGGCGGGCCCCGGGTAGCCAGGCCGTAGCACCTCGTCGATGTGCCGCTCCAACGCCTCCCACGCGCCGGTCTCATACTCGATGTAGCACAGCGACATCAGCAGCTTGCCGGTGCCCCGCAGGTAGCCATGCCGCGAGCCATACTCCCAGCCCTCACGCAGCAACTCCAAGCCGCGCTCGTGGCGCCCGTGCTGGTAGAGCTTGTTGCCGAGGTTGATATAGGCCCGCACCACGTCCACCGGCAAGTCAGCCCGCAGGGCGATGGCGAGGCTGAGTTCGAGCCGCTCGATGCCGGCCTCGAGCTGCCCGAAGTTGGCTAAGGCAACGCCGATGTTGTTGAGGGCGTGGGTGCGCACCTGCTCGTCGCCCAAGGCCTCGGCCATAGCCAGAGCTCGCTCGCCCCAGGCGATACAGTCCGCCGCGGCTGAATCGTTGCCGCCCTCGTGGATCTGGAACATGTAGAGGTGAGAGAGGGCGCTATAGGCCATCGCCAACTCGCGGCACGGCCCTTCGCCCTCCAGGGCCGCGATGGCCGCTCGAGTCTGCGCAAAGGCCCCCGCGGCATCGCCAGTATCCCAGGCGGCGCGGCCGAGCCAGCGCAGCACGTCGGCGGCCCGGCGGTGCTGGCCGAGCGCCTCGTACAGCGGCAAAGCCTCGCGCCAATAGCCCGCGGCCCGGCGCGGCTCGCCGATCTGGTCGGCGGTGTGGCCCAAGCGCGCCAGCAGCTCGGCGCGCCAGCGCTCATCGAGCTCAGCGGCCTGCTCGCCCGCCTCCAGCGCCGCCTCGTAGTGGCTGAGGGCCTCGCGATAGGCGTGGATACGGGCCGCCCGGTCTCCGGCCCACAGGCTGTAGCGGGCGGCCTCAGGCAGAGCGCGGGCGCGGATGGCGTGGTGGGCCAGCTGATCCACCACCGCGCCGAGGTCGGCGGCGTGCAGATGTTCCAGCGCCCGGAGCACCTCCAAGTGGCGCAGGCGACGCTCGCGGCGCAGCATCTCCTCATAGAGCGCCTCGCGGATCAGCTCGTGGCGGAAGCGGTAGCTATCCTCGCCCTCGCCCGGCTCCTCGGCGATCAGCTGCCGCTCCACCAGCAGGCTGAGGCTGCGCAGCAGCGCGGTCTCGTCCAGCCCGGTGAGCCGCAGCAGCAGCTCGAAGTCGAAGCGGCGGCCCACCACCGCCGCGGCGCGCAGCACGCTCCCCGTAGCCTCGTCCAGCCCGGCGGCGCGGCGCAGGATGCTGTCCTTGATCGAGATCGGGATCGCGCCGGCCCCGACTGGCCTGCCCGGGGCCGCCGTGTCGAGGGCGCCCTCGGCGATCAGCGCCTCCAACACCTCCTCGGCGAAGAAGGGGTTGCCCTCGGTGCGCTCGTAGAGCGCCGCCAGCAACTCGGGCGACGCCGCGCCGCCTAGAGTGGCCGCGAGCAACTCGTCAAGTTCGGCGCGGCTCAGCGGCTCGAGGCGGATCTCGTGATAGCGCCGGTCGCGGGTGAGGCGGGCGATAAGAGCCGCCAGCGGGTGCAAACGATGGATCTCGTCACTGCGGTAGCTGCCGATGATCAGCACCCGCTCGCCCTCGATGGCGCGGGCAAGGTGCAGCAGCAGATCCTGGCTGGCCTGATCGGACCAGTGGAGATCCTCGAGGATTAGCGCGTGAGTGCGGCCAGCCGCCGGCCGCAGCGCCTCGTAGATCGCGTGGAAGAGCCGGCGCCGCTCGGCCTGCGGGTCGCTGGCGATGTCGCCCTCTGCGGCGGAGACCAGCCGCGGCATCAGCTGCCTGAGCTCAACAAGCGCCGGGCTGAAGCCGTCATTGAGGCGGCCCAGCAGGTCGGCGAAAGGGCCATAGGGTTGGGCCGGGCTATCCTCGTAGCAGTGGCCCACCAGAAACGTCACGCTCTTGTCGTCGGCGAGGCGCTGCCGCAGTTCTCGCAGCAGGCGCGTCTTGCCCACCCCGGCCTCGCCGGCGAGCATCACCACGCTGCCGGCGCCGGAGCGCGCTTGCGCCAGGTATTCGCCGAGCTCGGCGAGCTGCGGCTGCCGTCCTACAAGATAAGGCGCGAGGGCACGCTGACGCATAGAGAAACCTCCGGCGACACACCTGGCATAGTGTCACTATACCACGTGGGCCGCCGGAGCGAAGGGACCTGGGGCGGATCTATGTTCGACTCAGGCGGCGCAGCCCGATGTACTGCGCCTCGGTGAAGCCGGCCACCACAAGCGCCTGGATCACCATCAGCCACCAGCCCTCAGGACTGAACGGCAGCCAGCCCGTCACCAGCAGCCCCGCCCCGGCGTGGCGCACCGGCGCTTTCTGCGGGCTGCGGGCCAGCAGGTAAAGCCCAAGCCACAGGCTGACGGCGTACGCGAGCAGGCCGGCGAGCAGCACGATGGTCGTCCCTGTTCTCCGTCTGTTGGCTGACCGGGCGATCCCACCACGCTCGAGCAAGCCGCGGGCGGTCGTCGGTCGTCTGTCGTCGGTCGTCGGTCGTCCCAACGGGATACGGCTTTCCGGCGAGCGTGCCTGGTGCAAAGCCGGGCAGGCCGCGATCGGTCGTCGATCGTCGGTCGTCTGTCGTCCCTACCAGCCGCTCTCCTGTGGGATGCTGTACTAGCTCAGCTCGGCGATGCGGCGGGCCAGGGTCGCCA
>DAOUGF010000209.1:0-8190 GCA_034429295.1 Chloroflexaceae bacterium | reverse complement strand
GCCGAGGCGGATGGCTCTGCCCGACAATGAGACGGGTACGCTGCCGGCTGTCGGCACGGTACGGCCCTCCGGCTTGGGGGTGGTCCGGAGGGGGCAGCCGCCCCCTCCGGCGGGGAGCGCGAGGGGCAGAGCCCGCTCGCAACACCACCCACTGTGCAGGTGGTACTGCTTCGAGGCCACACCCCAAACCTCGGCGGGGAGCGCGAGGGGCGGAGCCCACTCGCATCCCCTCCCACCGTGCAGGTGGTACTGCTCTGGGGCGTGGGGGGAAGCGCCCCACAAGAGCGCCCACCGCGCAAGGTAGTACTACCATGGGGACCACGGGGGCCACGCCCCGTCATAGCGAGAGGAGCACCCTGTGCGCGACCTACACCACGGCTACGCCAGGATCAACGGCATCCGCATGCACTACGTCACCGCCGGCGACGGCCCACTCCTGATCCTCCTCCACGGCTTCCCCGACTTCTGGTTCTCCTGGCGCCGCCAACTCCCCGTCCTCGCCAGGCACTTCACCGTGGTGGCGCCGGACCAGCGCGGCTACAACGAGACAGACAAGCCCGGCTGGGGCTACAGCGTCGATGTGCTGGTCGCCGATCTGATTGAGCTCATCCAGGCTCTCGGCCATGAGCGAGCCATGCTGGCGGGCCACGATTGGGGCGGCGCGGTGGCCTGGGCCACAGCGATCGCCCGCCCACACCGCGTGTCACGCCTCGCCGTGCTCAACTCGCCCCACCCCGCCATCTTCCTCAAACACATGCGCCGCAACCCGCGCCAGATGCTCCGCAGCGCCTATATGGGCTTCTTCACGCTCCCGCTCCTGCCGGAACTGGCCTTGCGCGCGGGCAACTACGCCGCGATCGAGCGCGAGTTGCGCCGCGACCTGGGCGACGCCATCAGCGACGACGAGATCCAAGCCTACAAAGAGGCCATCAGCCGGCCCGGAGCCCTCAGCGCCGCCCTCAACTGGTATCGCGCCGCCGCCCGCGGCGGCGACCACGGCCTCTTCGCCGGCAGCGGCATGCGCTGCCAAGTGCCCACCCTGCAGATCTGGGGCGACCGCGACCCCTACTTGGGGCCGGAGCTGTTTCATGGCGCCGAGCGCTTCGCCCCCGACATCATCAGCCTGCAAATTCCCGGCGCGGGCCACTGGGTCCACCAATGGGCCCCTGACCGGGTCAACGATGCGCTGCTCACATTCTTCGGGGGCGCCACAGCATCATGACGCCCCGCTGCGCTGCGGCTCAAACCCAACTCTGGAGGCCCATCTACCGTCTCGTCGCGTTCTTTACTTTCTCCAGGAGGCCTTCGCCATCCATCATCTGCTGCGTTTGGGCGAAGCCTTCCGGCCGCGGTGGGGCGAGCTTCGGCTCCTCGCCGACGGGGGCCGCCCGCTCCACCTTGAACTCGCCCTTGGCGTCGAGCGAGGGGCCCTGGCTCCAGCGGCCCTGCGGGATCGGCGCGTTCGGGTCGATACTGGTGCTGAAGAAGGTGTAGCTGAAGCGACCGTGCTCTTGCTCCTGCGGGAAGCTGTTCGGAATGGGCAGCTGTTCGCCCTGCGCCTGCAGCTCCTCGATCACGGCGAGCCACTGCTGCTGGTGCATAGTGTCGCGGGCGATCAGGAAGGCGAGCATATCCTTCATGCCGGGATCGTCGGTCATCGCATAGAGGCGCGTGGCCAGTGTCCGCCCGGTCGCCTCGGCGGTGACGTTGGCGTACATATCGGCGGCGATATTGCCGCTCGCGTAGACATGGGAGCAGTCGAAGGGCACCCCGTCGGCGTTCGCAGGCAGCGCCGCCAGGCCCGTGGAGAGGAAGTGGCGCGCGCTCATCCCGCCGAGCACTGCCCCGACGGCCGGGTTCTTCGCCGCCTCATCCACCATCGGCGCGGGTGCGCCTTCCAGGTTCATGGCCACGGCGGTGGCCAGCATCTCGATATGGGCGATCTCCTCGGTGCCAGTCTCCAGCAACATGTCGCGGTACTTTGTCGGGCCGCGGCTTCCCCAAGCCTGAAAGAGGTACTGCAGCATCACCCGGATCTCGCCCTCCACGCCGCCGATCGCCTGCTGAAGCATTCTGGCGAAGAGCGGGTTCGGCTTGTCTACGCGGACGGTGTACTGAAGCCGCGTATCGTGGTAAAACATAGGCCTCCCTCCAGGCCGCCCAAGCGGCAGCCGTGATATAGCTACCCGCCGAAAGCACGGGGCGAGGAGCCTGGCATCAAGTCCGGTGCCATACCTTGTGGGGAAAAGCCGCAGTTTTGGAGGGAGATCCGCTACAATAGCGACGTGCTCTCGCTGCCCAAGGAGCGCCGTATGAACTTCCTCGCCAATCCCGTGCTCGCCCGCGAGCTGCGCGGGCGCATCCGCGGCAACCGCGCCCTGATCATCCTGGTGATCTATCTCTCGATCACCGCCGCCGTCACCCTGCTCGTCTACGCCGCCGCCGCTAACACGTTCACCAGCGGGATCAACGATCCCGAGGCCGGCCGTGGGATCGGCAAGGCGATCTTCATCACCGTGATGACCGCATCGCTCATCCAGGTCTGCGTGATCACGCCCTCCCTCACCGCCGGCGCGATCTCGGGCGAGCGGGAGCGCCAGACCTACGACCTGCTGCTCACCACGCTGCTCACGCCGCTGCAGATCGCTCTCGGCAAGCTGGCCTCGGCCCTGGCCTTCGCCATGCTGCTGATCATGGCTGCCCTGCCGCTGGCCGGCCTCGCCTTCCTCTTCGGCGGAGTGAGCGGCACCGAGCTGCTGATCGGCATCGTCGGCCTGGTGGTCACGGCCATCTGCTACGCCACCATCGGCCTCTTCTGGTCGAGCGTGATGCGCACTACCCTCGCCGCCACCGTGATGGCACAGGGCACGGTGATCCTCGTGCTGCTGAGCATCCCCTTCCTCTTCGTGATCATCACGCTGCTCACCAGCGCCTTCCTCCCCGACGCCTTCTCCGTCTACGGCTTGGGTCTGCTGCTCTGCGCCCACCCCTTCATCGCCCTCGGCCTCACAGCGGCAGCCCTCGCTGAGGGCGAAGGCCCGTTCATGATCGAGGTGCCCTCGGATGTGGGCCAGCTCCCCGCCCCCTCGCCCTGGATCGTCTACGTGCTCATCTCCGTGCTGCTCACCGCCCTCTTCCTCGCCCTCGCCGTCCGCATGATCCGCCCCACCCGCGAGGATGGCGCCAGGGACAGGAAGGCTGAAGCGGCAAGAAGTGAGGGGTGAGCAGGCAGAAGGCGCAAGCGCGCAGCAGGCGGAAGGCAGAAGCTAGCGGCAGGGGAGCCGGAAGCTAAAGAAGCTGCCCGATCTCCCCTCTTGCTTCTCACGATCAGGGCACCCCCACCAGCTCCACGGCGTCGATCTCGGCCCAGTTGGCCCCGCTGCGCTGATCCACTGTCAGCCGCACGGCCATGATGCGCGTCAGGGTCTGCTCGAAGCTTAGCTCAAGCACGGCCGGGCAGCTGGCCGCCGGGCCTGGCGTTGCCGTATAGACCGTGCTCGCCTCGCCGCGCTCGTCGATCAGCTCGACTTTGCTGATGTAGCCGGGGTTATAGCTCTGGTGGATGTTCACGCCCACGGCGAAGATCGGTGTGCGAAAGCTGAGCTCCAGCGTCTCGAGGCCGTTCGGATCGGCCGAGGCCCAAGCGTCGGGGCTATCCTGGCAGGCCGTCACATCGGGCGGGCCCGTGGCCCCCGCGGGATCATAGTCGGGCGCGTAGAAGCTGCTGGCCGTCGCCTCGCTGGCCCACTGGCGCACGAGCGTCTCCGGGGCGGGCGTCGGGGCGGCCGTGGCCTCGGGCAGGGCGGCTTGGGCCGTCGCCGCAGCCGACGGGTCGGCCTGCAGGCGCAGCGCGGTCACGGCGCTGTACTCGCCGCTGTTATCGCTCACCCAGACCACGCCGCCCGGGCCTGCGGCGATGCCGTTCGGCAGGCTGAACTCGCCCGGCCCCGGTGTGCTGCCAGGCATCACCGTGCTGCCGCCGCTCGCGATCACGATGCCGGATGGAGCGAGCTTCACCACGCCTGAGGCGTAGGTAGCCAGGTAGATATTGCCTTGCGGGTCGAGGTCGATCGCGCCGGCGGCGAAGCGTTGCGGCGCAGCCGGATCGCCGAAGCGGGCGAGCTCGCTGCCGTCGGCGCCGAGCTTCACCACCGAGCCGCCGAAGCTCTCGGCGAGATAGATGGCGCCGGCCTCGTCCACGGCGAGATCGGCGGGCGCAAGGTCCGCCGGGAGCTCGATCCGGGCCAGCAGCCGGCCATCTTCGCTGAATCGCACCACGCTGCTCACCACGCGCCCGCTCTCCAGGCCAGGGCGGGTGTCGAGCGCGTAGACGCTGCCGTCAGGGCCGATGGCGATCCGCTGGGGCGAGGAGAGCCCGAACTGGTCTGGCCCGTCGCCGGCTGAGCCCCAACGCCCGACGAAAGTGCCGTCGGCGCGGAAGCGGGCCACGGCGTTGCGCCCGTAGTCGGCTACCAGGAGGTCGCCGTCGGGGGCGCGGGCGACGTCGTAAGCGTCGAGCAGCTCATCGCCGCCGAAGGTGCCCGTCAGCTCCCCGTCGGGGGCGAAGACCCAGACGCCGCGACGGCTCTCGGCGAGGTAGAGCGTGCCGTCGGGGGCCACGGCGAGCCCACGGGCGGAGACGAAGCGGCGCTCGGGCGGGCCGCTGCTGCCGCCGAGGCGCAGTACAAAGCCGGGCGGGCCCTCGTCGAGCAGCTCGGGCTGCTCAGCCGTGACGCCGGGCACTGGCGTGGGCTCGGGGGGCGTGAAGAAGCGCAGGCTGGCTACCACCGCCTCGTAGATGGGGCGCTGGCGCGCCCATGCCTCCGGGTCGGCCTGGCCAAGCACGCGCACAGCTGTCACTGGCGAGAGGATCACGCTGAGACGACCGGCACCCCCCGCGGCCGTCAGATCGGCGGCCAGGCCCGGCTGACCGTCCACCGTGATCGGCGTAGTGGGGGCCAGGCTATAGCCGGCGTCCTGGGCGGCGCCGCTGCTCACCTCAAAGAAGCTCTCAGGGCTCTCCGCGGCGGACGGCCCGAAGCGAGCGGCCAACGCCTCGATCGGGGTGGCGTCGATGGCGAGCACCAACTCGTCGCCGGGGCTCGTGCTCTCGAGGGCTTGCTCGCTCGGAGCGATCGTGATCGAGTTGGAGATCACCCGCGTCGTCCAGCCGCTGGGATAGGCGAGCTCCAGGCCCGCCTCATCGAGCCGCAGCGTGCCGGTGAGCGGCGGGGGCGTAGGGGTGGGGGGCACAAGCGTGGCCTCGGGCGTGGTGGGCGCCTCCTGGCTCGTCAGATCGGGCGGGATGAGCGAGCAGCCGCCGAGCAGGGCGGCGAGCAACAGCGTGGCGATGCGGCGCATGGCGCCTCCTGAGGGTGGGGCTGTGATGCGCCGGCATTATAGCACGGACATGCGGCGCACCCAGCTGACGCCACAGTGACAGGGACTCAGCGCCATCTCAGGGCTGTCAGGCCCCGCTCTCAGCGCCCTGTGGCCCCGCGGATGCTATGCTACGGGCAAGGAGGTCCTATGCGCCATATCCTCACCCTGCTGCTGCTGTTGGTCGCCGGCCTGCTACCCGCCGCGCCCGCAGCCGCCCAATCCGACCGCCTCTGCTTCCCTGAGACCGGATATTGCATCTCGGGCGCCATCCGCGCCTACTGGGAGCGCAACGGCGGCCTGCCGATCTTCGGCTACCCCATCAGCGACGTTGCCATCGAGAGTGTCCAGAACGACGACACATCTATCGGTTGGCAGGGCCCGGTGCAGTGGTTCGAGCGCGACAGGCTCGAGGATCACAGCGCCGAAGGCCTCGGCGTGCTGGCGGGGCGCCTTGGCGCCGAGCAGCTTCGCAACCTCACGCTGAGCCTGGTGGTGCCGCGACCGGAGCCGGTGGCCGGCGCAGCGCCAGGCTGCCGCTACTTCCCGGAGACCAGCCACAGCATCTGCGAGCCCTTCCTGAGCTATTGGGAGCGCAACGGCGGCCTCGAGCGCTTCGGCTATCCGCTCAGCGAGCCGTTCGAGCTGACCGTGGGCGCCTGGAGCGGGACCGTGCAGTACTTCGAGCGCCGGCGCATGGAGCTGCACCGCCGCTTCCCCCCGGGCGCCGACGAAGTGCTCCTCGGCCTGCTCGCCCGCGAGCTGCACGACGGCGTGCCGAGCGTCGTCTGCCCCGGCGGCGTGCCAGCGGAGCTCCAGCGCAGCCTCGACAGCGTCGCCTTCAAGTTTCAGCTCGGCTGCCCCCTGGCCATCCAGACCGACATGCCCTTAGCCCAGCAGCCCTTCGAGCGCGGCGTGATGGTCTGGGTGGCCGGCACCGACCTCGCCCGCCAATCGCCGGCGATCTACGTCGTGCGCACCACGCCGCAGCCCCTCGCCTACACCCGCTACCCCGACACCGCCGCTGAAGGTGGCCCGGTGCCGCCCCCGGAGAGCCCGCCGCCCGGGCTCTACGAGCCCATCCGCGGCTTCGGCAAAGTCTGGCGCGAGCAGCCCGGCGTGCGCGAGAGCCTCGGCTGGGCCGTGGCGCCGGAGCGGGGCGACAGCGGCGTCTTCATCCCCTACTCCAGTGGTGGGGCGATCGTCTGGTTCCAGAGCGACGACTTCGTCTACTTCTTCGCGCCCAACGGGCAGGTCACGGCCTTCCGGCGCCACCAGTAGGGGCTGCTCACTGCGCGCCCGCTAGTGCCCGTACAGCGTAGTCGGTCTCCATACAGCGAGAGCCTCACAGAGCCAGAGAGCCAGGCGACATAGCCAAAAAGGCCGCCTGAAACTGCACTAGAGGGCCAGAGGGCGAGCGATGAAGCTCTAACCCTCTGGCCCTTTCGCCCTTTCCTTTCGCCCTTTCGCCCTTTCCTTTCGCTCTTTCGCCCTTTCCTTTCGCGTCTTCCCTTTCGCGAATTCGCGCCTTCGCTTTCGCGTTTTTCGCTCCACTTCGCGACTTTCGCGATCCAAAAACCCAAACCCCCACCCCCTACGGCGTCAGCCTATTGAGGTCCCTGGGGAAGAGCGTCGCCTCGCGGATATTCGGCAGCTCCAGCAGCCGCATGATCAGCCGCTCCAGCCCGATCGCGAAGCCGCCGTGGGGCGGCATACCGTGCTTGAACGCCTCCAGGTAGCCCTCGAACGAGGCCGCATTCATCCCTCGCCGCTCCAGCACCGCGAGATACTCCTCGTAGCGATGGAGGCGCTGGCCGCCGCTCACCAGCTCAACCCCGCGGAAGAGCAAGTCGAAGGCGTTCGAGTAGAAGGGTCGGGCCGGGTCGGGCGCCGTGTAGAAGGCCCGCTGCTCGGTCGGGTAGCCCGTCACAAAGAGGAACTCCGAGCCGTGGCGCTCTCGCGCCCACTCGCCGAGCAGCCGCTCGTGGGCTGGCGCGAGGTCCGGCTCGCCCCGCAGATCCTCGCCCGTCTGCGCGCTCAGCAGCTCCAGCGCCTCGCTGAAGTGGATAGACGGGATCTCGGCGGGCACCTCCGGCAGCGCGAGCTTGAGCAAGGCCAATTCGCGCTCGCACGTCTCATTGATGCAGGCCATAATCCCCTGGAGCGCTGCGGTGAGCGTTGCCATTACATCGCGATGGTCCGTAATAAAACCCTGCTCCACGTCGAGCGAGGTGAAGCTGTTGATGTGTCGCGGCGTGTCGTGGGGCTCGGCGCGGAAGGCCGGGCCTACCTCAAAGACCCGCTCGAAGACGCCCACCATCATCTGCTTGTAGAGCTGCGGGCTCTGCGAGAGGTAGGCCGGGCGGCCGAAATAGTCGAGCCTGAAGACGTTAGCGCCGCCCTCAGTGGCCGAGCCCACCAGCTTGGGCGTCTGGATCTCCACGAAATCGCGGGCCCGTAGGGCGTCGCGGAAGCCCGCCATCGCGGCCGAGGCCAGGCGGAAGATCGCCCGCTGCCGCTGGTGGCGCAGCGCCACCGGCGCGTGGTCGAGGATCGTCGGCAGCTGAGCCTTGATCGTCGGGCGGAACAGGTCGAAGGGCGGCGCCTCGAGCGCCCGGCTGATCACCTCGATCTGCGCGCTCCGCACCTCCACCCCGCCGGGCGCTTGGGGCTCGACCACCACCTCGCCCTCAACGGCCAGCACACTCTCGGCCGGCAGCGCGTCGAGGGCGGCCGCTGTCGCCTCGTCCTCGATCACGATCTGCGCCGTGCCCTTGCCGTCTCGTAGCACCAGGAAGCTCACCTGGCTCA
>DAOUGF010000208.1:0-2743 GCA_034429295.1 Chloroflexaceae bacterium | reverse complement strand
TGTAGAGCGGCCGCACGCCCGCCCAGGCTCGCAGCGCCCGGTACTGCTTAAAGCCGGGCACCAGCTTCTCGCCCTCCTCCAGCATGAAGCTGACCTCGTCCGGCTCGATGCCGTAGACATCGGGATCGGGCACGTGCACATCGGTGGTGCCGATCACGGCCACGGTGTGGATGGGCACGATGATATCGCCGTCGGAGGGGAGCTTACAGCGGTTGACCACCGTGTTGACCATGCGGTGGTTCATGGCCACCATGGTGCCCTTGCCGGGCACAACCGTCACCGTCACTCCGGCGAGCCCGGCGATCTTGCCGGCCCAGGCGCCCGCGGCGTTCAGCAGCACGGCGCAGCTGATCCGCTTGCGCTCGCCGCTGCGCAGATCCTCCACCACCGCGCCAACCACCCGGTCGCCGTCGCGAATGATCTCAACCAGGCTATGGTAGGTCAAGATATCAGCGCCGTAGTTGCGGGCGGCCAGCGCCACCGTGTGGGTGGCAAGGAAAGAGTCGGCGGAGGCGTCGGGCACCTCGAAGGCCCGCGAGATCCGCGGGTTGAGGACCGGCTCGCGCCGCAGCATCTCGGCCACCGGGATCTCGCTCACCGGCACGCCGGTCTGGTGACAGCCGGCAAGGAATCTGTCGCCGTAGTTCGGATCGTCCCAGGGGGTGATCACGAAAAAGCCGGAGGTATCCTCGATGCAGTGGGGAATGATCCTGCGGAGCACGGCGTTCTCGCGAGCGCACTCCGTGGCCGACTGCTGGTCTTTAGCGACGTAGCGGCCGCCGGAGTGGAGCAGGCCGTGATAGCGCCCCGTGGTGCCGTGGGTGAGGTCGCCCTTCTCAACCAGGATGGTGCGGATGCCCCGCATCGCCAGGTCGAGGGCGCAGCCCGTGCCGGTGGCGCCGCCGCCCACTACGAGCACTTCCGTCTCAAGCATCTGCATCATGCCCCTCTGCTCGGTGACAAGGTGATCGCCCTCGCTGCGCAGAGGCTTCGCCTCGTCTTGCGACCCGGGCTAGGGGACAAGGGGACCGCCCTCGCTTCGCAGAGGCTTCGCCTCGTCTTGCGACCCGGGCTAGGGGACAGGGGGACACCTGACGGCGCCATTAGGTATCTCCTTGTCCCTTTGTCCCCTTATCCCCTTGTCACCCTGTCACCTTATCACCTTGTCACGACTACTCGGCCCAATCGAACGTGCGGGTCACGGCCTTCTTCCAGCCCTCGTAGAGCGCATCGCGCTGGTCCTGGCTCATGCTGGGCTCCCAGCGCTTGTCCATGCCCCAGTTGGCCACCATCTCGTCGGTGTTCTTCCAGTAGCCCACCGCGAGGCCAGCGGCGTAGGCGGCGCCGAGGGCCGTCGTCTCCGCGACCTTGGGGCGCACCACAGGCACGCCGAGGATATCGGCCTGGAACTGCATCAGCAGGTCGTTGTAGACCATGCCGCCGTCCACCTTGAGCTCGGTAAGGGTCACGCCCGAGTCCTTCTCCATCGCCTCGAGCACATCGCGGGTCTGGTAGGCGGTGGCCTCGAGGGCGGCGCGAGCGATGTGGCCCTTGTTGATATAGCGGGTGAGACCGACCATCACGCCGCGGGCGTCAGAGCGCCAGTAGGGCGCGAAGAGGCCGGAGAAGGCCGGCACGATATACATGCCGCCGTTGTCGTTCACCGAGCGGGCGAGATCCTCCACCTCGGGGGCCGAGCCGATCATCGTCAGGTTATCGCGGAGCCACTGCACCAGCGAGCCGGTGACGGCGATCGAGCCCTCGAGCGCCCAGACCGTGGGCGAGTCGCCGAACTTGTAGCAGGGCGTGGTGAGCAGGCCGCTCTTGGAGTGCACCAGCTTCTCGCCGGTGTTGATCAGCATGAAGTTGCCGGTGCCGTAGGTGTTCTTGGCCTCGCCGGGGGTGTAGCAGGCCTGGCCCACCGTGGCTGCCTGCTGGTCGCCGAGGATGCCGGCTAGCGGCACGCCGCCGAGCAGGCCGCGGCACTCGCCGTAGACCTGGCTGCTCGGCACGATCTTCGGCAGCATGCTGCGGGGGACGCCCATCACACCCAGGATCTCATCGTCCCAGTCGAGCGTCTCCATGTTCATCAGCATGGTGCGGGAGGCGTTGGAGACGTCGGTGATATGGAGGCCGCCATCGGTGCCGCCGGTGAGGTTCCAGGCCAGCCAGGTGTCGATATTGCCGAAGGCCAGCTCGCCGGCCTCGGCGGCGGCGCGGGCGCCCTCGACGTTATCGAGGATCCAGCGGATCTTCGGGCCGGAGAAGTAGGTCGCCAGCGGCAGGCCGACCTTGGCCCGGAAGCGGTCCTGGCCGCCATCCTTGGCGAACTGGTTCACCAGCTGGTCGGTGCGAGTATCCTGCCAGACGATGGCGTTGTAGACAGGCTGGCCGGTCTTGCGGTTCCAAACAACGGCCGTCTCGCGCTGGTTGGTGATGCCGACAGCGGCCAGATCGCTCGGAGAGGCCCCGGCCTTGGAGAGGGCGACCTGCACCACGCCCTGGGTGCGCTGCCAGATCTCCAGCGGGTCGTGCTCGACCCAGCCCGGTTTGGGGAAGATCTGCTGGTGCTCTCGCTGATCCACACTGACGACCTTACCATCGTGGGTGAAGATCATGCAGCGGGTGCTGGTAGTACCCTGGTCGATCGCGGCGACATACTTCGACATGGGGAGACTCCTTTGTCTGACGGATGCTTCGGTTGTTGAGTGTCGGGCTGAGGCATTGGCTGCGCCAATGCCTC
>DAOUGF010000207.1:0-3131 GCA_034429295.1 Chloroflexaceae bacterium | reverse complement strand
TTCTCGCGCCTGCCCATCAACCGCGAGGCGCCCGTCGGCGACCTTGAGGGTGACCTGGAGTTCCTGATGCGGGCGGTGCAGAAGGTCGAGCAGATCCGCGAGGATCTGGGCAAGGTAGGGCCGGTGATCGCCGACCAGGTGACTGAGGCGATGCTAGGTGTCCGCCGGCGCCTCGATACAGCCGACGCCGAGCGCAAGGCCGAGCCTGCCAGGCGCCTGGTCAAGTTCGAGCAGAACCTGAACGAGCAGATCAAGAAGCTCTACGAGCAGCTTCAGGAGAGCCGCCACGCGCTCCACCTGGCGCCCGAAAATGTCGAAGCCGTTGTTCGCGTCGCGCTGGAGCTCGCAGGCCAGCCGCCGCTGATCGAGGCAACACTCCCCGGCGTCTGGCCTGATCCCACGGGCGAGCGGCGACGCTGCCCTGTGTTCCACCTGCCCCCTCTGCGCGGGAGTTGGGCTGCCTGTGCGGAAGGCCTTGAGCACCCCCACACGCACAAGGTCCGCCCGATCGTCTTCGACCACGATCTGGCGAAGGGCCGCGATGATGTGGTGCTGGCCCACCTCAACCACCGGCTGGTGCAGATGGCGATGCGGCTGCTGCGCGCCGAGGTCTGGAGCGGCGAGGGGCGCAAGAAACTCAACCGCGTCACCGCCCGGGTCATCCCTGATCATGTGTCCACGACACCACTCGCCATTGTCTACGGGCGCCTGGTGGTGATCGGCGGGGACAGCTACCGGCTCCACGAGGAGCTGATCGCGGCAGGCGGCGAGATCAGCCAGGGGCGCTTCCGCCGCTGGGGCGTGACCCAAGTGCAGGGGGCGATCGAGGCGATGACAACCCGCGAGGTCTCGGCGACGATGCGGGCCGAGCTGGCCGAGCTCTGGCCGAGTATTGAGGGCAACCTGCAGGCTGCGCTAGCGGCGCGGGCGAAGGAGCGCGCCGAGAGCCTCCAGCGGCACCTCGACGAACGGCGCAACAAGGAGATCGCAGACATCACTCGTGTGCTGGAGGAGCTCAAGCGCACGATCAGCGCTGAGCTAGTGGAGCTCGAGAAGCCGAACCCCCAACTTCCGCTGCCGTTTGAGGAGTTCAACGCCGCCGAGCGGGAACAGTACCGCCGCAACATCGACGCCCTGCGCCTCCGCCTCGACCAGATCCCAGGCGAGCTTGTCCAGGAAACGAAGGGCATCGCTGCTCGTTACGCCGATCCACAGGCCCGCCTCTTCCCCGTGGCGGTGATGTTCCTGGTTCCAAGTAGGTTGGCCTGATCCTAGACTTCATGGAGCATGACAATGCCATCAGACAACTCAGACATCCTCTCCATCGAACTGCTCCATCCTCTGGATGAGCCGCCAGCCTTCTTCCAGCGCTTGCAGCGCTCCGTGCTCAAAGCTCAATCATTGCGTGGGGCTGTCGCATATTGGACGGTGGCGCCTGATCTTGTAAGCCCGAGCCTCGCGCAGCTTCTGGCAACTCGGAAGAGCTTTCTCTGTGTTGATCTGCATCTACCTACAAGCGTCGAGATGCTCACTCAGCTCAACCAGAGTATCAAGGAACACGACGCCACTGGTAGGCACCTGTTTCTCCATCTGCGCGACCTGGAGGGCCAGACTGAAGTCTGGTCGGCAAATCGGGAGATGCCTCCTCATCTGCTACATACCAAAAGCCTGCTCTTCGACTTCGAGGACGGCACAGCAGAGGTATGGATCGGCAGCCATAACTGGACCCGGCGCGCATTGGTAGGTCTGAATGTCGAGGCCTCGTTTGTCATACGTATACCTCAGACAAGCAGGCTTTATCGACAGACACTTCGCATGTTGGAACAGATTCGAAGTCTCTGCCAACTGTTTAATCCCAGCGACGTGCACTACTATCGCTGGCTCCAAGGGCTGGAACAGACAGTGCCGATTCTTGAACTCGAGGGGCCCCAGGCCAATAAACTTGCCGATCAAGAATTGAAACTCTTCGGCACTGATAGAGCTGATTTCAAGCAACTTCACACAGTGGGCCACCAAATCTATCTGCGAGTTCACGATACCAGAACGAGGAAGGCATACCTCTATAAAGCCTCCATTGCTACTTCGAGCGATAGCGCCACTGACATTGAGCGGTTGGCCAATGGGCTGTACACGGAGCGTCAGCGTTACGTTGTTCGTCAGGGTCAACACCTACCCCACCTCGAACTGCCGCCCATTACACCGAATGAACGACCGAACGACGCGGCCTACTGCGCCACTATTGCTGTCCAGGAGCGTCTAGAAAAGGGCTATAGAGTAATTGACCCGCCGAGCAAGGATCGCTGGGTCTCCACTGACAATGACCCACTTCTCGATGCGCTGCACAACTATAGGCATCCGATTCTCGCTCGCGTCAGCGCCGAATATGGGACCGCAGTGGGTGAAGTGCTCGACAAGGTGACGATGCGTTTGCCTGCAAGCGCAGTACCACGGCGGGCTGCTCGCGCGAGTGCCACGACACGGCCAGCAGAGGATGAAGAGCAACTCCTCTTTTCTCGAAAGCTGCTTGAGGTGCCTGAGAAAGCCTAGAGGTAGTCCCCATGTCCATCGCCCGCCACCACGCCGAATGGCTCGCGTTGCTCGATATTTCCGGCCCATTCCTGGCGCTGCCGGTGCTCGCCCGTGTCTTCCCCCAAGGGCTCGACGCGCCGGACGCCGACGTGGCTCGCGAGTTGCGCCTGGCCTATGAGGAGTGGCTCGACAATAGCGGTGGGCTCCACGCCGATCCGGCCATTCACCGTACCTGGGTCGAGTGGGTGCTGCGGCGCGTCTTGGAGATGCCCGACGAGGTACTACGTGCCCGCCATGCCCTTTCTGCAGGCCAACCCTGGCCTTCGGTGCTCGTCGCGGAGCACGGCGAGGAGCTGCGCCCCGACTTCGTGATCGCAGAGCCGGGCGAGGATGGAAAGGCCCGTGTGCTGGTGGTCGTCGTCCCGCCCGGCCAGGGCCTCGAGAAACCCATGGCTCGCGCCGCCTGGCAGGCCTCGCCGGCTACCCGCATGATGACCCTGCTGCGCGGCGCGAAGGTGCGCCTCGGCCTACTCACCAACGGCGAGCAGTGGATGCTTGTCGATCGCCCCGACGACGAGAACGCCACCACCGGCTTCGCCTCC
>DAOUGF010000206.1:0-9252 GCA_034429295.1 Chloroflexaceae bacterium | reverse complement strand
GCTCGGGAGATACGCTCATTGGCTTCTCCTTTCTCCTGGCGAAGGCCGGCTGCTCCGCGATGACACTTCGATTCTAGCAAGGGCTGAGCCAGGCATCGGGGATCGCCCCGGCCCCCAGGGCTGATGCAACGTCGAAGGGCGCTGGGCGCCTCGGCTTGGTGTCTGCGACGTGCTGCCTGCCTGCACGGTGGATGGAGCTGCGAGCGGGCTCCGCCCCTCGCGCTCCCCCGGTGCCGGGGACATGTTGCCTGCGGGGCGCCGGGCTGCGCCCCACTGACTTTGCATCAGCCCTGCATCGGAGAATCGCCCCCCGGCCCCAAAGCGGCCAGGGTACGGTATACTGTATCCACCCCGCTGGTTCACGAGAGATGCACATGGCTGTGCAGGCGAGAGCCCAGATCTTCTAGCGCAATTACAGGCGGCCTTTTTGGCCATGTCGCTTGGCTCTCTGGCTTGTCAGACGCTCGCCGTACGGACTACCGACTACGGACTACCGACTACGCTGTACGGGCCGCTGCCTGGTCAATGGTGAGGCACATGAGCGACCTCGAACAGAATCCTGACGAGCCCTTCGACCTCGAGCGCGCGCCCCTCGACCCACCGGCGTCATTCGAAACTGATTGGGGCGGCGACGGCTCGGATCCCACGCGGCCCGTGCGCGCCCACGTCCTCGCCGCCCTGCGCCCTGCGGCCGGCCCCTACCAGCCGCCGCTGGACGCGCTACTCACCTTGGGCGATGTCACCGCCGAGGAGCTTGAGCGGCGCCGCAACGAGCTCGGCATCGGCCAGGAGCACGTGCCTGAGCTGATCCGCATGCTCCGCGACCGCGAACTTGCCACTGCCATGGGCGATACGCCAGAGGCTTGGGCGCCGATGCACGCGCTGCACATCCTTGCCGACCTCGACCTCTCAGCCCATGTTGAGGAGCTCGTCCCCCTGCTCGACGTTGATTTTGACATGGTCAGCGACGAACTGATCGAGATGCTGGGCTCAGTGGGCGAGCCGGCCATCGCGCCGCTCCAAACCTATCTCGCCGACCGCTCGCGCTGGGTTTGGGGGCGCAGCCGCGCCGCTGACGGGCTGCGGATGATCGCCGAGCAGCAGCCCGAGACCCGCGACCGGGTGGTCGCCTTCCTGAGCGAGCAGTTGCGCACTGCGGAAGATGACTATGAGGAGGCGGTCTCAGGGGTGGTGAGCGCCCTGGCTGATCTGAAGGCCGTCGAGGCCTTACCGCTGATCCGCCGCGCCTTCGAGCTCGGCAAGGTTGACGAGACGATAGACGGCCCGTGGGGCGATCTGCTCGCCACCCTTGGCATCGAGCCCGATGCCGACGATCCGCTGGTGGCGGAGTCGCTCCGGCGCTTCGAGGAGCGCCAGGAGCAGTTATTCCCCCGGGATCTGCAGGATAACCTGAAGCCTTTGCGGGCGCAGCAGCAGATGGAGCGAGCCAGGGCAGTGCAGCAGGCCTCGACTCAGCGCCACAAACAGAGCAAAGCCCGCAAGGAGAAGAATAAGCGCAAGGCGGCCGCCGCCTCGCGCAAGGCGAACCGCAAGAAGCGCAAGTAGGCGCGAGCTTTTACCGCAGTGGTTGCAGGTAATAGTCGCGGGGCATAGTATTCGTGGATTCGCGGCGACGGTGCGACCATGCAATCGAGCCCTTACCTGCTACCACTCCTGATCACAGCGCTGCTCTCCATGCTGATCGCGCTGGTGATCTGGCGCCGTCGGCGCGCCCCTGGCGCGACGCCCTTGGCCGTCCTGGCATGCGCGGTGGCGCTCTGGGCGCTCACCTATATGCTTAGCCTCGCCGCCGTCAGGCTGGAGACGCAGCTCTTCTGGGCCAACATGGCCTACGTGGGCATCCTGCTCGCGCCCCTGAGCTGGCTGGCCTTCGCGCTGGCGTACACCGGTGAGGGCGCCTGGCTCACCCGCCGCAGGCTGCTGCTGCTCACGATCGTGCCCGCGGCGACGTTCATTGTGGTCTGGACGAATGACCTGCACCAGCTCTTTCGCAGCTCGGTGTATCAGGTCAACGTCGGCTCGCTGGTGATACTCGAGGCGGCGTTCGGGCCGCTCTTCTGGGTCCATACGGCCTACTCCTACCTGCTGCTGCTGGTGGGCACGGTGTTGCTGGCCCGCAAGCTGTTTCAGATGTCGCCCGCCTACCGCCGCCAAGCCGGCGGCCTCTTCATCGGGGTTTGCGCGCCCTGGGTGGGCAATATCGTCTACCTGAGCGGCCTTAGCCCCTTCCCCCACCTCGATCTGACGCCCTTCGCGCTGGGCATCAGCGGCGTGGCGCTCACCTGGGATCTGCTCCGCTCCGGCCTGTTTGAGCTTGTGCCGATCGCCCATAGCGCCGTCTTTCACAGCATGGAAGACGGCGTGATCGTGCTGGATGATCGCGCCCGGATCGTCGATATCAACCAGGCCGCGCTCACGCTCATGGGCCGCGACTCGCGGGTGATCATCGGCGAGCCCGCCGCGAGCGTCTTCGCAAGCAGGCCGGATATCATCGAGCGCTACAGCCAGGTAAGCGAGGCCCATGAGGAACTGGAGGTCGGCACCGGGGAGAACGCGCGCTCCTTCGACCTGCGGATCTCGCCGATCGCCGATCGGAGTGGCAGGCTGAACGGGCGCGTGATCGTGCTGCGGGATATCACCGAGCGCAGGCGCGCCGCCGCCGAGCTGCGCCGGCAGAACGAGGAACTGGCCGCCCTGGCCGCCGAGAACGCCCGGCTCTACGCAGCCGTCCAGCAAGAATTGGCCGAGCGCAAGCAGGCGGAGGCGTCGCTCTCGCTGGCCAAAGAGGCCGTCGAGGTGGCAAGCCGGGCGAAAAGCCGCTTCCTGGGCAATATGAGCCACGAGCTGCGCACTCCGCTCACCGCCATCCTCGGCTACGCCGATCTGCTCGAGGGGGCGATCAGGGAGCATGGCCATCAGGAACTGCTGAACGACATTGAGCGCATCCAGACCGCGGGGCGGCATCTGCTCGAGCTAATCAGCGATGTGCTGGACATCACCCGGATCGAGGCCGAGCAACTCGAGCTGCGCCTGGAGCGCTTCGAGATTGCGCCTCTGATTCATGAGCTGGCCGGCGTTGTGAAGCCACTTGTTGAGAAGAATGGCAATACACTGCAGATCGACTGCCCGCCCGACTGTGGCGCGATGTTCGCCGACCTGACCAGAGTGCGCCAGGTGCTGCTCAACCTGCTCGGCAACGCCGCCAAGTTTACTGAGCGCGGCCAGATCGTGCTGCGGGTGATGGCGGAGGAGGGCGCGACCGCAGCGCCAGCCGGCGAAGACCCGGCGCTGGTGATCTTCCAGGTCAGCGATACCGGCATCGGCATGAGCCCGGAGCAGCAGCAGCTACTCTTTAAGGCCTTCGTCCAGATCGATGATGCGCCGACGCGCAAGTATGGCGGCAGCGGCTTGGGGCTCGCTATCAGCTATCAGCTCTGCCGGCTGATGGGCGGGAGCATCTATGTGACAAGTGAGGCCGGCAAAGGCTCGACCTTCACCGTCGAGCTGCCACGTCACGTGGCGCTGCCGGCTCCAGGCGAGCGGGCGAGACGGTAGGGAGAAGCCGGATGCGGGGCTGCCGTCCCCGCACCTGGCCTCGGGGCGCTGCCCCCGAACCTCCCAAAACCGGCGGCCGCCAGCGCCGAGGGCGCCATCGCTGCATGTCCCTCGGCGCCGACTGAGTAACCACGGCACGCAGCGCATGCGCGCGCTCTAGGTGGTGCTCAGCGGCGCTGAGTGGCTGTCCGGCGTAGTTCGTAGTTGTGCTGTTACATTAGCTTGGCACAGGGCTACATCCCACCACCACCCCCAAGCTGTGAGCTTGGGGGTGGCTTGAGAGCACCGGTGTACCAAACTTGCGAAGCAGCAACGGAGTGACGCAAGTGCCGCATCAGCGCACACCCACGAGCCGGGCAATGGCCGCCTTTTAGGAGCCGTGGCTCGACCAGTAGAAATGCTCTATCTGGCAGACCTTGCGAAAGCCCAACCGCTCGTAGACGCTGTATCCTAAGGCGGACGATTGCAGCACACCCACGCGATACCCCAGCTCCCGCGCGGCGTGGAGCGGCGCGAGCGTCATCGCGGAGCCTATGCCCTGGCCGCGCATCTCCGGGATCGTAGACACATTATAGATGCCAGCGCTCCCCGCGCCTACAAACAGCGTAGAGGTGGCCACCGGCCTGCCCTCGCGAAACCCGAGGTAGTGGCGGAGCGGCAGGCCTGCTC
The DNA here is from genome assembly GCA_034429295.1 of Chloroflexaceae bacterium. Classification (GTDB taxonomy): domain Bacteria; phylum Chloroflexota; class Chloroflexia; order Chloroflexales; family Chloroflexaceae; genus OHK40. Next base: position 5,007 of record DAOUGF010000206.1, on the reverse strand, counting down.
CCAGACTCTCGAGCAGCGATAGGAATGGCCGGCCCATAGCCTCTGGAATACCATAACCTCGGACGAAGGTCGAGACCCACTCCGCCAAGGTAGGCAGATCCTCCACCTGCTGCACGGTCAGCGTTCCTGACCTCAGCGCCGGCAAGGCAGCCAGATCGATGGCCATCCCGGGCGTGCGATCATCATAGCGAAAGCCAGCGGACAGCAAGTGAGCGCGCCAAGGCGACACCTCAAGATCGGGCGCCAGCCACCAACTGAAGAGGCCTACAGCGCGCGATCTGAAGTAGGCGATGGTCTGCTGGACCAGCTCGGCGGCCCGCTCGCCCGGCGGCGTGGTGCTGAGAATGCCGTTGAACCAAGGATGGACGACGGGAGTGTGCCAGCGGAAAGACTCGCCGCTCGCTTGAACAGTGGCCAGCGATGAGCGGCGGAACTGTTGGAAGAAGGCGAGCAGATTCGCCTTGACCGCAGTCGCGAGCGACGGGGGCGTGAGATCTGACAGGATAGCTTGAGCCATAGCGCTCTCGACTGCTGCGGGCCGCCGTGCGAGGCTCAGCGCGGCGCCCACGGCTCCGGCGCCCGGTACTCCAGCCCGGTTATCACCTCGACCACAGCTGGCCGGCCGGCGGCCAGGGCGTGTTGCAGCGCCGGGCGGATCTGATCAGGGCGCTCCACCTGGATGCCCAGGCAGCCCATCTCCTCGGCCACGCGTGCGAAGCTGACGGGCGCGAAGCGGTAGAGCTCGCCGGGGTTACCGGGCCTGTCGCCGTAGATGGCGTGGATGTCGGGGATGCCCTGGGCCAGGCCGTGGTTGTTGTTCACCACCGTCACCGTGTTGATCTGGTAGCGGCGGGCGGTCTCCAGCTCGCTGAGGTGGTACCAGAAGCCGCCGTCGCCGGTGAAGCAGATCACGGGGCGCTCGGGGGCAGCACACTTCGCCCCAAGGGCCGCGGGGAAGGCCCAGCCGAGCGAGCCAGCGGCCCGCAGGTAGGATTGGCTGGGGTGGCGCAGCTCCAGCATGGTCGCGGTCCAGATCGCGCTGTAGCCGGTATCAACAACCAGCAGCGCATCCTCCGGCATCACCTCGCCCAGCTCTTTGCAGAGCCGTTCGGGGCGGATGGGCACGGCGTCGGAGCTGCGGAGCGGCTCGATCTCATCGCGCCAGGCGGCCACGAGCTGCTGCGCCCGCTGGACCCAAGTCGGGTTCTCACTCTCCGCGAGAGCCTCGGTAAGCTTGGCCACCGCCAGTTTCGCGTCGCCGACCACGGGGATCGTGTTGGGGTAGCTGCGGCCCACCTCTGCCGGGTCGAGCTCGATCTGCACGACCGGCGTATCGAGGGCCGGCACGGTCCAGCCGTTGGTCACCTGATCGCCGGTATTGCTGCCGATATAGATCACCAGGTCGGCCTCGGCGACCACCTGATTGGCGCAGCGGGCCGAGTAGTTGCCCACCACGCCCACGGCGAGCGGGTGGCGGTCGAGGATCGTGCCCTTGCCGTTAACCGAGGTCGCCACCGGGATCGAACGTCGCTCGGCTAGGGCAACCACCTCGGCGGCGGCCCCGGAGCTACGCACGCCGCCCCCGGCGACGATCACCGGCCGGCTGGCGGCGATGATGGCGCGAGCCGCCCACTCAATCGCGCTATCCTCCGGCATGGGCCGGAAGGGCGGATAACTGGTGAAGGCCTCATCCACCACAACCGGCAGCGGCACCTCCGCCAGCTCCAGCGCGCGCCCGTTGTGCCCCAACAGATCCAGGTGGACCGGCCCTGGCGTCCCTGTGACCGCCTCACGGAAGGCCTGGCGCAGCAGGAAGGGCAGCTGCGCGGCGCTGACCAGATCGGCGTGGAACTTGGTCACCGGCGCGAACAGCGGGGCGTGCTCGATCTCCTGGTAGGCGTTGCGATGCTGGAGCGCGGGCGGCTTTTTGCCCGTCAGGGCCACCACCGGCGAGCGGCCGAGGTACGCGTCCTGCAGCCCCGCCGCGAGGTTGGCGGCGCCCACCGACTGGGCCATACAGACCCCGGGGCGGTGGGAGGCGCGGGCATAGCCGTCGGCCATGTAGGCGGCGGCCTTCTCGGAGTGGGTGATCACCCGCCTGATGCCGAGCTCCTCCAGATCCACCATCGTCTTGCGCAGGATGGCGTCGACATAGAAGACGTGGGTGACCCCGTAGCCCTTGAGCGTCTCGGCGATGAAACGCGCCCCGCTGATTGTTCCGCTGGTCATGCGCTGATCCTCTTAGGGGCCGGTTACACTCTGGACATAGGCGTGCTTAGCCTCGCGGTCTTCCGAGAGCGATCCCTGCGAGCGCTTGACCAGCAGCTCGATCGCGTCGGCGAGGTGGGAGTCCTGGATGTTGTAGGCGCCCTCAGCGACGCGGATGCGATGGGCCTCAAGCAGCACCTGGGCGTGGGTGAAGCCCACGGGCGGCTCGAACTTGTAGCAGGCCAGCTCGATCCGCTGCCCCAGCGGGTCGCGGAAGTAGATGGAGTGCATAAAGCCGCGGTCGATCTCGCCGGTATGGGGAATTCCCCGCTCATCGAGCCGGCGGGCCGCCTGGGTGAAGGTCGCCCGCGAGACGGTGAAGGCGATGTGGTGGAGGTTGCCGACGCCCTCCGGATTCGGCGTGGGGTCAACCTCGCGGCTCTCGTTGGTGAAAACGGTGATCAGGCGGCCGTCGCCGGGATCGAAGTAGAGGTGGCTCTCCTCAGGCCGATCAAGGTTGGGCTGCTCGAAGACGAATGGCATGCCCAGCACACCCTCCCAGAAATCGATCGAGGCCTGGCGGTTGGCGCCGATGAGGGTGATATGGTGCACCCCCTGCGTCTGGATCTTATGCACGATCTTCTCCCCTCCTGTGGCTATCCATTGCCCACGGCTCAGCGTACCACATGCCTGAGGGCTGGCAGAATCGTATCTTCCGCTTGCGCTTACATGTCCTGCATCGAAGGTTGGCACACCGGTGCCGCTGAGCCGCGCCCCAAGCTCTCAGCTTGAGGGCGCGAAAGCTAGCGCCAGCGTGTGGTTGAGCCGCGCCCAACCTCAGCTTGAGGGCGCGAAAGCTAGCGCCAGCGTGTGGCAGAGTGATGAAACCGTACACTATCTCTATGAGGTAAAGGCCATCACGACCGATAGCCCACGATCAGGCGACCGATCCGGCGCTCGTGGGGCTGCAGCAAGATGCGGTAGGCGGCTGCTAGGAGCGGGCGGGGAGCAGCGCCGACCCGCCGGATCCACATGGCACTCAGGCGGTGGAAGCGGCGGTAGCTGAGGTCGAGCACATGCTCGAAGCCGGCGTTCGCGATGCCGCGGATCGACGGCCGGTTCTGCAGCGAGGCCCCGATCCAGATCCGGGCAAGATCCTCACCCGCGATGTGGCGGGCGATCTGGTTGAGGAGGGCGCTGTAGAGCCGCCGCCCGCGCCAGGCCGGCAGCGTGGCGCAATCCCAGATGTAGGCCTCGTCGTTATGCAGGTGAAAGCGGCGCTCCAGCTCGCCCACACACTCCGCGCCGCGAGTCACCCAGCCGTATGCAGCGATCTGGCCGTCCGCCCGCATCACGAAGCAGCGCCGCCCATCGGCGAAGCGCTGCCGCAGCGGCGCTAGGTCGTCCAGGCTCAGAGCGGCGGCGAGCGCCTCGACCTCGGCGGGCGGCAACTCAGCGAAAGCGACGGGCGCCCGCGCCTCGCAGGCCGCGGGCAAGCCCCGGCCAGGCTCGAGCGCCCAGAGCGTGCCATCTTCAGCGGCCCAACGTTGCACAGGCGCACCGGCGCTAAATGTGGAAGAAGAGATGGCGAGACGTCTCGATGATCGCCGGGTCGCCGATCACCTCGCCGCCCTCGATCCGCTGGTACGTGGTCAGCACCATGTCGGAGGGGTGGCGGAAATGGAGCACGGCGGGGAGATCGCTCACATCGTCGACGGGCTCATAGCTGAACTGCCCATCCTTCACAGCGAGCTTCCACTGGCCGCCCCACTCACCATCAACCTTGACGCCGTAGGTGATATCGACACCCTTCGCCGCCTCCTGGTCCACCGAGTACTGCCAGATGATGAACATATAGGGGATCAGCATCCCGGCGGTGCGCTCGTCGAGCTTCGCATCCTTCTCGCCCAAGCCCCAGCGCATATCCCAAGTATGGACGCCGTAATCCATAATCTGGAACGGGGCGTAGAACATGGCGGGCAGCGGGCCAGAGAAGACGTGAGAGACGAGGAAGCTGTTCCACTCCTCCTCGGTCAGGCTCTCGAAGATCCCCATCAGCTTATCGGAGGCCGCCCTGAGGCGGGCGATCGCCTCATCCCGGGAGAGGCTGCGGAAGGCCAGGGCACCCTCGTTCAGCTTCTCGGCCATCACCAGCCAGCCGAGGGGCGGCGGGGCCTCCTGGCCGTTGCGGGCCAACTCCCAACGGCCCAGGTAGCCCTCGGTGACATCGATCATGTGGCCGACGATGTCGCGCACCTGCCAGCCTTCGCAGCGCGTGTCGACCAGCCAGTTCTCGGGCTTCTCGACTATCTCGAAGAAGCGCTCCCGCTCGGTCCGTACCACGTCGAGCACCTGATCTTTACTGCTGTACGCCATCGGGTTGAATGCCATCGCCATTCTCCTTTGAACGCTCGGGCCAGCCTCAAGCAGGGAGCAAGGGTTGCGCAGAAGGCAGCATCAAGACAAGCCAGGGGCCGCTTGTCGGCATGCCGTCAAAGATTCGCCGGTCTGCTGGGGTGCCAGCGATTATAAGAGCGCAGCGGCGCCTTGTCAAACCTTGGCGCCCTGCGCCTTCGTCGTGCCGACGCCTGCTACGGGGCGCTGCCGCCCCCGCGCCCCCGGCACTCGCCGTGCCGACGCCTGCTGCGGGGCGCTGCCGCCCCGCGCCCCCGGCACTCGACGTCTGCGACACAGGCTATGCGAGGGCTGCCGCCCCCGCGCCCCCGGCACTCGACGTCTGCGACACAGGCTATGCGAGGGCTGCCGCCCCGTGCCCCGCTTGATTTGTCGGGGGGCGTA
>DAOUGF010000205.1:0-1980 GCA_034429295.1 Chloroflexaceae bacterium | reverse complement strand
GAGGAACGGCAGATCACCACACAGCAAGCCCTGGCCGCCTTCGAGGCGTTGGCTCAGCAGGCAGCACAAGCCGCGGCCGAGCGGCAGCGCATGGGGCTCGATGCAAACAGCTACGCGATCTATGTGGCGCTTAAGCCCTACCTTGCGGAGGTAACCAGCGAGCAGGCGGTAGCACTGAACGAGCTATTCCGCCAGCACCCCGACTACACCTGGAATACACAGCAGGAGAGCGCCCTGCGCGCCGAGCTGTACAAGGCGCTGCTGCCCCTGGTCGGCCAGCAGCAGTTTATCGCGGCCACCACCGCACTGATGAAACTCCAGCGGGTATGAGCGAGCGAGCAGTCGGCGAGGATACACTGGTTCAAAGCGCGGCTGGGGCCACCTGGCACGACGCCGAAGATCTGCGCTGGGCGGTGCGCCAGTGGGCGGCGCGCATCGGCGTGCGCGTGACCCGCATCCAGGTGCGCGATCTACGAGCGAAGTGGGCCTCGATGTCCACCGCCGGCAACCTGACGCTCAGCCGAGAATTGCTCGCGCTTCCTCGCGAGCTGGGCGAGTATGTCATCGTCCACGAGTTGGTCCATCTCCTCGCGCCGAACCACGGCAAGGTCTTCAAGAGCTTCATGTTGGCCTACCTGCCGGATTGGGAGGAGCGAGGGCAGGCATTACAGGATCTCCAAAGATCAAGGAAAGCTAAAACGCAATGAACTCAAGAAAGCGGAGAGTCACTAAGCCCAGAGAAGGCGAGCACTGAGCAGCCGGCGGGTATCGTGCTCAATACATTAGCTAGTGCGGGGTTAGAACGCAGGTGCCAATTCGCCTTGGTCGTGACGGGCGCGCTACAATCACGAGGCCCACAGTTGGATAAAGCACTGTTCTCTCTGTCCGTATGCCCATTCCGATTCGCCTTCCTCCGCTGCGGGACACTTCCGTAGTGTGCGAGCCGTGTCAAGACTGTGCTAAGTGGCCTTTATCGAGGTAGGCTGCCGTAAAAGTTGAAAAACTGATTCTTATCGGCAGCGAAATCTTTCTCGGCCTTTCATTCGTTGCCGATAAGGTGTTGACCTTAACCTCTCCCCGTGCTACATTTCCATTGCCGATAAGGTGCAATGAGCTTTTCTCTGCCCTGTCACATCGGACAGAACAGATGTCCAAGGAAAGTAGGTCGTGGACATACTCATTGACCGCTACTTGGCAACGCTCCGTGAGCCGGCGTCGCTTCGCGCGGCTCGCGCCGATCTCCAAACATTTGCTCGGTAGTGGGAGCATGAGCGGGGCAGGGCTTTTGATCCGACGCAACTCCTCGAGAAAGACATCACGGCTTGGGTGCGTTACCGGCAGGATGTCGAGGAGCGCAAGCCGGCGACGATTAACCGTGGGCTCTCGACCTTGCGCCGCTTCGGCGATTGGCTGGTCGCCGAGCGGCTTCTGAGCGAGAACCCGGCGAAGGGTATTCGAGATCTTCCTTTGGAGGAGCGTAGCCCTCGCTCTCTGCCCGATGATGCAGTAGACGCGGTACTGCGCGCCGTGCAGGCTGAGGAAGACAAGGCCATCCGTCTCCGCGACGGCGCGCTGCTGGCGTTGCTCGCCTACGTCGGCCTGCGCTCTCAGGAAGCGTGCGATGTCCAGCTCCGCGACCTTGACCTTGATGGGGGCAACCTGATCGTGCGGCGCGGCAAGGGGCGTAAAGCGCGACGAGTGCCCCTGCATAGCAATGCCGTGACATTGCTGCGTCGCTACCTTCGAGAGCTACGCTGCCCCGATGGGCTGCCAGGAATTGGCAGCGATGCCGAGCGAGAGCCGCTGCTGGTCGCCCAGGACCGCACGAAGCCAGGCCACCCCTTTGTGCCAGGGATGAGCACCCGCCTGGTGCGTCATCGGATTGATGTGCTGTGCCGCCGAGCAGCCGAGCAATTGCGAGCCGCTGCGAAGAAGGAGCCGCGCTTGGAGCGGGCCGGGCAGCTTCTCCAGATGGCCGCC
>DAOUGF010000204.1:0-10845 GCA_034429295.1 Chloroflexaceae bacterium | reverse complement strand
CGTCGGTGTAGTCCCACTGCCTGGCGGCCGTCTCCCGCTTAGCGGGCGAGCAGCGGCAGGGCGATGGTGTAGCCCTCCGGCGCCGCCGCGCTGATGTGCAGCGTGCCGTTGACGAAGGTGATGGTGTAGTTGGCGTCGGCAGCGCCGGAGGCGACGATCGGGTAGTCGCCGGGCGCGCTGGCGGAGGTGGCCGTGGTGCTCAGGGTCACCGGGGTGTCGAGATCGCTCGGGTCATCGCCGTTGACGAAGCCGGTGTAGGTGGCGGTGAGCGTCGGCAGGGGCGAGCCGGCGACCATCGTCTTATCGTCGGCCTTGATCGTCAGGGCCGCTGGCGCCACGACGAAGGTCTGATCGTCGCTGGCTGCACCGTAGGTGGCGTCGCCCGTCTGCTCGGCCCGGACGGTCACGGTGCCGGCGCCGGTGATCGTCAGGGTCGAGCCGCTCACGGTGGCGGGGCCGGAGATCACCGAGAAGCTGACCGGCAGCCCTGAGCTCGCCGTGGCATCCAGTTCGAAGGGCGCGTCGCCGTAGGTGTGCGGGCCGGGGTTGGTGAAGGTGATCGTCTGGGTCAGCTTGCCGACCGTGATCAGGATGCTGTCGGTGTCGGTCAGCACGCCGCCAGCGCCCGTCTGCCCCAGATCGCTGGTGGTGATCGTCAGCTCGGCGTCGCCGGTGAAACCGTTGTTCGGCGTGAAGACGAGGCCTTCCAAGGCGGCGTTTAGGGCGTCCTGAGGGCCGAGCATGCTGACGCTGTCGCTGCCATCGCCGTTCACGCTCGTCAGGCCGCTGGTGTCGCCGAGGGCGAGCGTGCCGCCCGTGGCGCTCAGATCGACCTGTATATCGCCGCTGGCGTCGACGTCGGCCACGCTCAGAGCGTTGCTGCTGGCCGCCGAGAAGCTCAGCGCGGTGTTGAGGAGGGTATTCTGCGGGCCGGGCACTGTGTTGATCGGGGCATCGTTCACCGCCGCGACTGTGATGCTCACGGTGGCGATGTTCGAGTCGGTCGAGCCGTCGCTGGCCTGGAAGGTGAAGCTGTCGGCGCCGTTGAAATTGGGGTTGGGCGTGTATGTGAAGGCGCCGGTTGTGGCGTCGGTGAGCGCCACGACGCCGTTCAGGGGCTCGGTAAGAATCGAGAAGGTGATCGGCTCAGAGTTGCCGTCCTCGGCCGGCAGCAGATCGCTGACGGAGCTATCCTCGTCGACGGTGAGCGCCATGTCGCTGGCGAAGGGGCCGCTACCGACGCTGATGGTGACCGTAGCGGGCGCCGAGCTGGTGGCACTGTTGACAGCGCGATAGGTGAAGCTATCGTCACCCGTGAAGCCCTGGTTGGGCGTGTAGGTGAAGGAGCCGTCGGCCGCGAGGGACAGCGTGCCGTTGAGCGGGCCCGACTCCAGCGTGGCGCTCAGGGCGCCGGCGAGCGGGTTGGTATCGTTGCCGAGCACGCCGGGGGCGGCCACCGTCAAGGTCTGCCGGTAGCTGGTGCTGTAGCTGTCGTTGGCGGCCACCGGGGCGTTGGTGGTGATGTTCAGGCTCCAGCCGCCGGAGATGGTGCCGCCTGTGTCGTTGTCGCAGTCGTCGGTGATGTACAGGCTCCAGGTGCCGTTGACGCTAGTCCCGCTGAGGCCGTTGAAGCCGGCCAGCGTGGTGATCGACGGGGCGGGCGCCGGGCTGGGCTGTGTGTCGGAGCCGCATGTGCCGCCAGAGCTATTGTTGGTGGGCCGGTAGGTGCCGCCGGGCAGGTTGTTGCTGGTCGAGGTATAGCTATTGGTCGCAGCGTCGTCGAGGGTGATGGTATCGTTGCTCCAGTTGCCGCTGCTGCCGACGTCCGACAGGAGCATGATCGCCTGCCCGCCGGGCCCGCGGAGCAGTATGTCGACGTCGGAGGCGTTGTTGTGGTTCAGCCCGTTCAGGGTCACGGTCACCTTGGTGATCGCGCCGACCACGTTCGACACGGTGATCGATGAGGGATACGGATTAGCCGCCACGGGGTTGCCGCCGCCTCGGTCATTAATTGTGATTGACGCAGTATTCGAGAAGTTGTAGCTCGCGGCGCTCGCGGGCATGGCGAACGAGGCGAGCGCCAACGCGGTTAGCAGCAGAGCTGCGCTAAGGGCGCGCCATTGACGACCCATGGTTCTCTCCTTAAAAAACGTTATTACGATGTTGTGCCGGCACACTGCTTTGGAGATGCCGCCCGACTCCGGCGGTGTCTTCCCTGCCTCTGCCTGGTCGGGGCGCTGCATTGCAGGGCGGGGTGGCAGCCATCAATGGACGTTCGTAGTCGCTAGACGCTCCTTTCTCTATATACTTTGCGGGTGCATTGTTATGGTGGATTGTTAATATGAATAAGTGGTTCCTACGATATCTGTTCGTGAATAACAGACTTGAAAGCTTGGGTAAATTATGGTGAATGTTTATGATGATAGTGTGTACTACATTGTTTGTTTGGTTTGAGGTAGTATTCACATAAGACTATGCATAGCGATAGTTGCTGCGGCCTGGGCGCTCCGCTGTTGACAGCTGTTGACAGCCGGGTGTAGCACCGGTACGCTGTTGGCTATGAGCTATCGTCTTTACCTCTGTCAGGGCCCGAACTGCAGCGCGCGGGGCGCAGGCGCTACCCGCGAGGCTCTCGACCTCGCCATTTGGGAGGCCGGCCTGCTCGATGCGGTAGAGCTGCAGGCCAGCGGCTGCCAAGATCACTGTGATTACGGGCCGAACCTGCTTATCTATCCCGGCGGCTGCCGCTATGTGGGCGTGGATGCCGCGCGGGCCGCTGCGATCGTGGCGCGCCATCTGAAGGACGGGGAGCCGGTGCCGGCTTGGCAGGCCACCCCGGCGATGCGCCGCGGGGCTGGGTGAAGAGCAGGGCATGAGCCAAGTCCCTGGGGCGCTGCCCCGAAGCAGTACCACCTGCACGGTGGGTGGGATGCGAGCGGGCTCTGCCCTTCGCGCTCCCCGCAGAGGTCTCGAGGCGCTGCCCCGAAGCAGCACCACCTGCACGGTGGGGTGGGATGCGAGCGGGCTCCGCCCCTCGCGCTCCCCGCAGAGGTCTCGAGGCGCTGCCCCGAAGCAGTACCACCTGCACGGTGGGCGCTTTTGTGGGGGCGCTTGCCCCCACGCCCCCGCCGGAGGGGGCGGCAGCCCCCTCCGGACCTCCCCCAAGCCGGAAGGCTGTACCGTGCGGCCACTTGGCGGCGTACCCGACTCATTGTCGGGTTGAGCCATCCGCCTCGCCTGGCGGCTAATCTGCGGCCGCGGTGGTGTGCGAGCATCGGTTGTGCCGCCCGCTTCCTGACACCGTGTTCAGGAAAGTTTGGCGTCGGCACGCCGGATCGGACAGGGCGCAACCAGCGGGCGAGGGGCACCGCGCTCGACCAGGGCTCAAGCCCGACGATGAGACGAGGTAGCAGATCCGCGGCGGCACGGCACTGGCCTCATACTTGGGGTCCAGGGGCGAGGCCCCTGGCGCGGGGGGTGTCGGGGGGCGCGCGTGCGCCCCCTGACAAATCAGGCGGGGCGCAGCGCCCGCAAGTAGTCGTGTCAGAGGCCGTTGACGCGGTACGCGCCTCCTGCTTGGGGTTCCAAGGGCAAGGCCCCCGGCGCGGGGGTGTCGGGGGGCGCGCGTCCGCCCCCTGACAAATCAAGCGGGGAGGTGGGCAGCGGCCCCCGCGCTCGGCATGGGCAGGCTGCCCACCTCCCCCGGCGGCCCGTCTAGCGCGCGATCGGCAGGTGCAACGGGTACGTCACCTCCTCGATCGTCACGCTCCGCACCGTATTAGCCAGACTCTCATTCCCCGCCGCATCGAGCATGGTGATCACCAAGTCGTAGCGGCCCGGCACCAGCGCCTCCGCGGGCAGCCCGTCGGCGAGGTTCACCGAGGCCCGCAGCGTGCGCCGCCCCGTGGTGGGGTTGAGGGTGTTGACATTCATCTCCGTGAAGGGCACGATGATCGGCTCGCCGGCCACGGGCGCGCCGCCGGCCTCCGGCGTGACGTTTGGCCGCACCATGATGCCGTACAGCTCGAAGTTATCGCTCGCCAGCAGGTTGTTGAGCGCGAGATCCACGATCACGGTGCCATCGGCGTGGGGAATCGGCGCCACCTCCGTGCCCGCGTCGCTCAGCAGCGGCGGCACCGGGTCGTAGATCACGGTGCGGGAGACAGAGGTTGTGGAGCCGAGCAGGTCGGTGGCGCTGAAAGTCAGCGTCTTCGGCCCGGCCCCGCCCGTGAGGCCAACATCGCGCTCTAGCGAGCTCTTGCCCAGCACATCGAGCACCAGGGGCGGCGGAGTGCCGGCGATCGGCCCACTCACGGTGGCCGCCGCCAGGCCCACGCACTCCAGCGCGTTGTTGAGGCTGATCGTCGCGGTGGGCACCCGCGTGTAGGTCGGGCTGAAGCGCAGATCAGGGCTCGCCACCGAGAAGATCGTCTGCACCGCCCGGTCCACCGTGATCGTATCGCTGTTCACGCCCGTCTGGATCATATCGCCGGCCCGCAGCTGCGTGTAGAGCGTGAGCGTGGTGCAGGCCGTCGGGTTGGGGAGGGCCGGCAGCGGCACGGCGAGCGGCGTGGAAGCCGTGAAGGGCTGGAAGCCGCCGGAGTCGCTGGCCTGATCGGTGGGCGGCGCGCCCCAACGCCAGCGCACCTGAGTGGGATCGCCCTGCACGCCGGCGAAGGTGACGCTCACCGCGGGCTTGTTGGTGAACTCCTGGCCCGCCTCGATCGCGATGCTCGTCGCACCCACGATGTTCACCGGCAGGGCGAAGACGAAGTACTGGCCGAAGAGCTCCTCGCCCTGGAAGCGCTCGCTCACAGCGTGGCCGTAGCTGCGGTCCCGCAGGTTCGCCGCGGCCCGCAGGTTGAAGATCGGCAGGGGACCGGTGTCCACCACCAGCGGGCTACCGCCGTAGTTCTGCCCGGCCCGCCGCGCCGTGTACCAGAGATCGTTCCCGCCCGAGGCGCGGCTGATCCAGAAGAGGTGGATGTTGCCGAGCGGGTCGGTGTCGAGGCTCACCGAGAGCGTCTCGCCCCGCACCAGGCGGGCCGCCTGCGACCATGTCCCGTCGGGCGTCCGGTCCGATACATACACACCGGCGCCGAAGCCGTCCACCGACTCGGTGCTGCGCAGGGCCGCCGTCAGGGTGCCATCGGGCAGGAAGGCCAGGCTCGGCTCGGCGAATTGGCGGTCCGGTACGGTGGGGATGCGCTCGTTCACGAAGCCGCTGCCGTTCCAGATCGCTACATAGCCCTGCAGGTAGTCCTCGCGGCCCCTGGTGTAGCCCACGGCCAGGCGGTTGCCCGCGCCGACCGCCACGTCGAAGTAGCGCTCGACCGGGACGTCGGAGAAGGATCCGGTGGCGCCGAAGTTGACGCCATCCGTGGAGCGGCGGTAGCGCGCCGGCGCGTTGGGCTCGCGCCAGATGACGAAGACACCGTCGTCGTTCGCCGCCACTTCCACCTCCACCGGGAAGGGTGAGGCGCCCGTCACCAGGCGCGTTGGGCCGAAGTCGGCCTCACCGGGGCGCTTCGCCCGCAGCAGCACCCGGCGGATGCCGTGGTCCGTCCAGGCGTAGTAGACGGTGCCGTCGGCCGCGGTGAACACCGCAGTCGAGGTGTAGTCCGGGTTGCCCTCGGCGGGGCCGATCAGGCGCGGGTTGCCGATGCTCCCCGCGGTGTCCTGCTTCGTCCAGAGCCGCGCGAAGGCGCGCTCCGCGTTGCCGGAGATGTAGACCGTCGAGTCGAGGGTGTCGATGTGGGGGAATTTGATATCGGTGGATTGGGGCAGCCGCGTCTCGGCGATGAGGATCGGCCCGCCTTGCGCTTGGGCCGGCGGCGCGAGGGCGAACAGCGGCAGGACGAAGGCGATGAGCAGCAGAGCTCGTTTCAGCAAGGCAGGGTCCTCCGACTCACTGGCTCAGGGCGCGCACGGCCCGCAGGCTGGCTGCGGCGTCCACGCGCGGTAGGTACTCAAGGCCGACATAGCCCTTGTAGTTGTGCTCCCGCAGCACGCCGAACAGGTGCTCGTAGTTGATCTCGCCGGTGCCAGGCTCGTGGCGGCCAGGCACGTCGGCCACGTGGAAATGGCCGATCAGGTCGAGGTTATCGACGATGCGCCGCGTCAGGTTGCCCTCGCTGATCTGCTGATGGTAGATGTCGAAGAGCAGCCGGACGTGAGGGCTGCCCACCTCGCGCACGATCGCGAAGCCCTCGTCGGAGGAGGAGAGGAACTCGCCGGGGTGGTCGAGCTGGTTCAAGGGCTCCAACACCAGGGTCACCCCGGCGTCGGCGGCCGTCTCCGCCGCCTCCTTGAGCAGATCCACCAGATTCCAGCGCTGCTCCTCGTAGGGCACGCCTGGCATGGCCTTGCCACTGCAGACGATCAGGTTGGCGCAGGCCAGATCTACGGCGAGCGAGGCCGAGCGCGTGATGTCGCTGAGGAACTGCTGGCGCTGAGCCGGGTCCACCATCGAGGCGTCGCTGGCCTTGAAGGCGGCCACCTCCAGGCGCAAGGCCGCCTTCAGGGCCAGGGTGATATTCATATCTTTGCCCTGGCGACCCCAGAACTCGAAGGCAGGGAATCCGAGGTCGGCCACATACTCCAGGCGCTGCTCGAAGGGCTTCTCCTTGAACAGCATCTCGACACAGACAGAGAAGCGGAGCGGTGGAAGTGGTGCCATAGCGATCCTCAGGGTGTGCGCTCCAGAAGCGCAGCGACAGCGGCATCCAGCTGACGGTCGCGGCCCAGGGCCCACTCGCCGATCGGCCGCTGTACCTCGATATCCACCGGGCGACCGCGGCCTTCCAGATCCTCGCCCTCCGGGGTGACGACGAAGAAGCGTGGCAGCCGGAGCGAGGCCCCGTCGAGCAGGCGCGTGCTGTAGGTCCAGATCACGGCGCCGGCGGTTGGGCGGCCCACCACCTTGCCGAGGCCGAGGCGACGGTAGCTCTCGCTCAGCATCTCGGTGTTGCTGGCCGAGCGCTCGTTGGTCACGAGCACGGTCGGCTTGTTCAGCACCCGGTTGCCGGAGAGGTGACCGGCGTCCATGCCGAGGCCGTTGCGGAAACCGCTCAGCACCGTGGAGCGGCGCGTGAGCACATCCAGGATGAAGGTAGCGGTGTGGCCGCCCCCATTGTAGCGCACATCGATGATCACGCCATCCTTGCTGTGGGTCTCGGCGTCGAGATCGGCGAGGAACTGCTGGTAGGCGGCGTAGCTCATCTCCTCGATATGCACGTAGCCAAGGCGCCCGCCGCTCCGCTCCGCCACATACTGCTCGTTGGCCAGGCTCCAGTCGCGGTAGCGCAGCTGCTCGTAGGCGTCGGCGTCGATCGGCCGCAGCCGCACATCTCGCGTCGCCCCGCCCGTTGGCTCGGTCCCCAGGGTGAGCCGCACCCGCCGGCCGATCGTGCGCCGCAGCAGCCGATCCAGGCTGACGCCCGGCTCGATGGCCACACCGTCCACCGCCAGCAGATACTCGCCTGGCCGCGGCGGCTGCTCGGCGAGGGCCGCGGGGCTCTCGGGGATCACCCTGGCGATCCGCAGCCGCCCGCTCGCCAGTTGCTCGCCCTGGTCGAAGATCAGGCCGGTGTAGCCGTCGCTGCCCGTCCAGGCGCCGAAGCCGCTGCCGAGATGGGAGGCCCGCAACTCGCCAACCATCAGGTTGATCACGGCGTGGAGATCGCCGGTGGTCTGGGCACCTGCGGCCAGCGGCGTGTAGCGCTCCCGCACCGAGGCCCAGTCCTGCCCGCGGAAGCTCGGATCGTAGAAGCTGTCGCGCAGGAGGCGCCAGGCCTCGCCGAAGATCTGCAGCTTGTCGCGGTTGAAGTCCACCTGCACGTCGCCGCGCACGTGGAGGCGGCTCTGGCCATCGCCGCTGGGGAACTTGCGCACCGTGATCTGGCCATCCTCCAGGTAGAAGAAGGCCTTGCCGTCGGGGGTGAACTGCGCCTCGGCCTTGTGGCTCTCGCTAGCGGTGAGCTGCCGAGGCGGCTGGCCGTCCCGCGGCTCGTCGAGCGGCTGCGTCCAGAGATTCACCTTGCCGGCGACCACGGCACGGTAGAGCAGATCTTTGCTATCGGGACTGATCGCCTCGGCGGCGGCGTTCATCTGCATTGGCGTGAGGAAGCGCAGCCGCCGCTCGATCCCCTCGAAGACGATCTCGATCGTCGCCGGTGGCGTCTCGAGGGCCGGCGGCTTCACCTCCTCCACCGGCGGCTCGGCGGGGCGCCCCTCGTCGGCTGGCGTCGGCTCCTCACCGGGCGTCGTGGCCTCATGCTGGCCGCCCGCGCCCTTGGCGGAATCGACCGGAGGAGGTAAGGCTTCGCGCTTCTCGCGCCCTTCGCGCTCGCGTTTGTCGCGGGCGGAGTTTTCGCGTTTCTCGCGATCACCCTCGAACAGCTTCTCGAACTCGCTCTCGCGGAAGAGCGGCCGGGGCGGGCGCAGATCCACGCGCACCAACTGGGCCTCGGCGCGATACTGCTCGGTAGTGAAGACGAGGAACTGGCCGTTGGGCGCCCAGAGCAGGTCGCTGCCGTCCAGGTTGCTAAGGAAGGTGATCTGCCGCGGCTCGCCGCCCGCGACCGGCACCACGTACACATTGCTGAAGTAGCGCTCGTCGTGGGCGAGAAAGGCCACCCAGCGCGAGTCGGGCGACCAGGCCAGGTCGGCGGCGACCACGAAGCGGGCTCGGCAGAGCTCGCGGTCCTCATCACCCTCCAGGCTGCGTAGACGCACGGCCTCGTCGCGGCTGATGTAGGCGACCCACTTGCCGTCCGGGCTCACGCGCGGCAGGCGCTTCGGCCCACCGTCGGCGGTGAGGCGCGTCTCCTGGCGGGTGGCGAAGTCATAGCGGAAGATCTCGTCCTCGCCGTGGCGGTCGGAGATGTAGAGCAGGCTGCGGCTGTCGGGCGTCCAGGCCAGCTGGCTCTGGCGGCCGGGGCCATCGCAGACGCGGAAGGACGGGCCCTGGCGCAGCTCGCGATCGGTCTCCTTGTCGGCGAAGTCGGCGAAGACCGCGCCGCGGGCCACGAACGCCACCTTCTTGCCGTCGGGGCTGAGGCGCAGCTCGGAGAAACCCCGCGTCCAGCCCTCCACTCGCACCGGGGTATACTTCGTGTCGCCCCGCACCCGCACCTCGATCGGCTCCGGCGCGCCGCCGGGCGCGAGGCGCCAGATGCGGGCGTCGCGCTCGAAGACGATCAGGCCGGAGCGGCGGGCGATGGCGGGGAAGAGCAGATGGCCGTCGGTGAAGTGGGTGAGCTGCTGCTGCTCACCGCCATCTAAGGGCAGCAGCCAGAGATTCTCCACGCCGTCGCGGTCGCTCACATAGATCAGGGCGGCGCCGTCGGGCGTCCAGAGCGGCCAGCAGCAGCGGCCGGAGTATGGCGCGGCGAGCGCGGGGTGGCCGTTCATCGGGCCAGGGCCAGCCACCATGCGCAGGGCGCTGTAATCGGGCCTGCTTGGGCCGATCCAGATCTCATCTGGGGAGAAGGGGTTGGGGCCGCGGCGCCACCAGCGCTGGCGAACATTGACGAAGGCGATCTGCGTACCGTCGGGGGAGAGCTGGACGTGGCCGAGCTGCTCGTATGGCTCGGCGTAGATCAGGGCGGGCGTGCCGCCGTCGAGGTCCACCCGGTAGATCGCGGAGCCGAGCCGCTCGCGGGCCGATGTGAAGAAGAGCGCCTGGCCGTCGGGCGCCCAATCCTCCATCGCGGAGTAAGCGTCATGGAAGGTGATCTGACGCACTGGGCCGCCGCCGAGCGGCAGCACGAACAGCTCGCCATGGCCGCTGCGGCCCGAGGTGAAGGCGAGGTTGGCGCCGTCGGGGCTGAAGCGCGGAGAGTAGTGGTAGGCCTGGTGGGCGGTGACGCGCTCGGCTGGGCCGCCGGCGGCATCAGCGAGCCAGATGTCGCCGGCGTAGACAAAAGCGATCTGCCGCCCGTCGGGGTCGATGGCGGGGGTGCGCAGGTAGGGGCGTGGGGTAACGTCGATCATGGGGTGGTGTCGCTCTCCAGGGGGGCGGCGGGCTCCCAGCTGATGGCCCGGCCCAGGGCCCGCTCAACCAGGGCCGGGAGCAGCGCGGCAGCCCAGAGGGCCAGCCGGTCGGCTGCGCGTACATAGACGAGGCGGGGTTCGCGCCGGGCGGCCCGCAGGATGGCCTGGGCCACCAACTCGGGCGGCACGCCCTTCGGCGCGATCTTGCGACGGTCGCGAACGGCGCCGAGCCGGTTGTCGCGGAACGCCGTCTGCGTGGTGCCGGGGCGCACCACCGTCACAGCCACGCCGCTGCCAGCCAACTCCATACGCAGCGCCTCGCTCAGGCGCTCGAGGGCGGCCTTGGCGGCGGCGTAGCCCCCGAGGTAGGGGAGGGGTTGGGCGGCGAGCACCGTGGAGACGTTGATGATCTGGCCGCTGCCTTGGGCGCGCATCGTCGGCAAGACAGCCTGGATCAGCCGCAGAGGGCCGAGCAGATCCACGGCCAGAGCCTTCTCCAGATCGGCGGGGGCGAGCTCGGCCACCGGGCCGGCGAGGCCGACGCCCGCATTATTGATCAGGATGTCGATGCGGCCATAGGCCGCCAGCGCCCGCTCGACGAGGGCGCGGCATTGGGCCGGATCACTCACGTCGGTGGGCACAACCACAGGCTCGCCCGGGAGGTCGGCTGCGAGGCGCTGCAGCGGCTCGGGCGAGCGGGCGGCGAGCACGAGCCGCGCCCCCGCCGAGGCGAAGGCGCGGGCTGTGGCGGCGCCGATGCCGGCCGAGGCCCCCGTGATGATGACTACACGGTCGCGTGGATCCATGGGTGAATGGGTGACAGGGTGACTAGGGTAACACGTTGGGCCT
>DAOUGF010000203.1:0-2717 GCA_034429295.1 Chloroflexaceae bacterium | reverse complement strand
CCGCCGGCGTGGCCCAATTCCTCGTCGTGCTGCTGGTGACCTACATCTCGCTGGTGCTTGGCGAGCTGGTGCCCAAGCGGATCGCCCTGCAGAGCGCCGAGGCGATCGCGGCTGTGATGGCCCGGCCCATGGCCTTCGTCGCCCGCATCAGCCGGCCGGTGATCTGGTTGCTCACCGCCTCCACCAACCTCATCCTGACGCTGATCGGCCGCGGCAACGTGCCCGAGGAGCGCGTGACGGAGGAGGATATCAAGGCCCTGGTGCGCGAGGGCGCCGAGGGCGGCGGCGTAGAGCCCCAGGAGCAGCAGTTCATCGAGAGCATCTTTAACTTCAGCGATCGGGCCGTGCGCCATATTATGACGCCCCGCCCCGATGTTGAGATGGTCGAGGCCGACTCGACCCTCGGCGAGGTACTCGACGAACTGCTGGAGCTCGGCTACTCCCGCTTCCCCGTCTACGAGGATAATCCCGACCAGATCATCGGCACGGTGCACGTGCGCGATCTGCTGATGCTCTACCGGCGCCAGGGCGAGTCGGCCACGGTGCGCGAGGTGCTCCAGCCGCCGGTGTTTGTGCCCGAGAATAGCCGCGCCGCGGCGCTGCTCCCGCTCTTCCGCAGAAGCCGGCGCCATATGGCGATCGTCGTAGGCGAGCTCGGCGGCGTCGAGGGCGTGGTGACGCTGGAGGATGTGCTGGAGGAGATTGTCGGCGAGATCGACGACGAGTACGACGACGCCTCCACCCCGCCAGTGGTGCGGCGCGACGACGGCTCGATGCTGGTGGAGGGTGCCCTCAGCATCGACCATGTGAAGCGTCTGCTCGACGTAGACGAACTACCCGACGAGGAGATCTATCGCTACGATACGCTCGCTGGCTTCGTGATCAGCCTGCTCGGCCATATTCCGAAGCCTGGCGAGGCCACACATTGGCACAACTGGCGCTTCGAGGTGCTCGACATGGACGGCTTGCGGGTGGACAAGGTGCTGATCTCCGAGGCAAGCCCCGTCGGACGCTCGTAGGCCGCCACAGCACAGCCCGTGCTATACTGACAAGCGCCTGCCGCGCGCAACCACAGCTGCGCCGGCACCGTCCCATCGGGCAGGATTCGCAACCCACATGGTTGTGGCCGCGCCCTGCGTGTGGCCACAAGGAGCTGCTATGGCCGGTGAAGTGACATTGCGGGCAACCCTCGCGCGCCCGTACCTTGCCGCAACAACAACGCCGCAACTGGCCTACGCCCTGATCGAGGTGCAGCCCACCGAGGTGGTCGCGCAGGTGCGTATGCCGGTCAACGTCTGCTTCGTGCTCGACCGCTCCGGCTCGATGAAGGGGGAGAAGATCGAGCGGGTGCGCCAGGCCGTCGCCATGGCCGTCGATCTGCTCGACGCCCAGGATATCGCCTCGGTGGTGATCTTCGACCATCGCACCGAGGTGCTGGTGCCAGCCGCCCCGGTGAGCGATCGCCGCGCCGTTCAGGATCGGGTGAGCCGCATCCGCGACGCCGGCGGCACCAAGATCGCCCCGGCCCTCGAGAAGGCACTGCGGGAGATCGAGCGCGACCGCAGCGGCGCCATCCGCCGCCTGGTGCTGCTCACCGACGGCCAGACCGAAAACGAAGACGAGTGTGTGCGCCGCTCCGAGGATGCTGGGCGCATGGGTGTGCCGATCACGGCCCTCGGCGTTGGCAAGGACTGGAACGAGGATCTGCTGATCGAGATGGCGAACCGCTCCGGCGGCACCGCCGACTATATCGCCCGCCCCGACGAGATCACGACCTACTTCCAGAATACGGTGCAGCAAGCCCAGAACGCCGCCGTCCAGAACGCCACCCTGAACCTGCGGCTCGTCCAGGGCATCACGCCCCGCGCCGTCTGGCAGGTGATCCCGCTGATCAACAACCTCGGCTACCGCCCGATCTCCGACCGCGACGTGACGGTGACCCTCGGCGAGCTGGAGAAGGGCCAGGGCCGCACGCTGCTTGTGGAGTTCCTGGTGGACCCGCGCCCCGTGGGCACCTATCGCGTCGGCCAGGCCGAGGTGGTCTACGATGTGCCCGCCCTCGGCCTGCTCGGCGAGAAGGCCAGGGTTGATGTGCTGCTCACCTTCACCGCCGACCAGGCCCAGCTCCAGCAGGTGAACCCCGGCGTGATGAATATCGTCGAGAAGGTGAGCGCCTTCAAGCTGCAGACCCGCGCGCTCCAGGACCTCGCCCAGGGCGATGTGCAGGGCGCCACCCAGAAGCTGAAGAGCGCGGTGACGCGCCTGCTCAGCCAGGGCGAGCTCGAGCTAGCCCAGACGATGCAGGCCGAGATCCAGAACCTCGAGCAGAGCGGCCAGCTCTCCAGTGAGGGCCAGAAGACGATCAAGTTCCAAGGCCGCAAGACGGTGCGCCTGAGCGATATGGACCTGCCGAAGGAGTGACAGGGTGACAAGGGGACAAGGGGACACCTATCGGCACCGTCAGGATGTCCCCTTGTCCCCTAGCCCGAGCGCAGCGAGGGCGGTCACCTTGTCACCTAGCCCGAGCAGAGCGAGGGCGGTCACCTTGTCACCTAGCCCGAGCGCAGCGAGGGCGGTCACTTTCTCACCCTGTCACCCTGGAGGCGCGCAAGCATAGTAAGCATGTATATCCTGGTCACCAACGACGACGGCTACCAGAGCGAGGGCCTAGTGGCGCTGCGCACGGCCCTGAGCACGGTCGGCGAGGTGGTAGTGGT
>DAOUGF010000202.1:0-9545 GCA_034429295.1 Chloroflexaceae bacterium | reverse complement strand
AGGCGGTTGTAGACGTAGAAGGTGGTATCTTCCACGCCCTTCGCCATCACCGGGCCGCTGATCTGCTGGAACTTCATCACGCAGCGTAGCACCTCGTCGCGGGCCTCGGGGGCGAAGCTCTCGTAGTTGCGCAGCAGGAGCGTATCGCGGATGAAGTCGAAAACCGCCTCGGCGGTGCGGGGGTTGCGGCGCTTGGCCTCGCGCACAGCCTGCTCGACGAAGCGCTCATCCCATGGGGCCACGCTGTCCGGCCCGCTGATGTAGGTGCGGTAGACGGGCAGGGCGGCGATCACCTCGCGGAGAGCGAAGGTGAGGCTGTTGAGCGTGAAGTCGCGGTAGTGGCGGTTGGCCTCGGAGAGCCTGTCGATCAGGTGGCTGAGGGTATTGATCTCGCTGGAGAGGGAGACCAGCATGATCTCCTTCTTCTTGGCGTTCACGAGGTTGGCGAAGGCGGGCTGCGGCCCGGCCACGTCAACATAGAGCCTGTCGAGGGCGCGACGGCTCGTCGGGTCAACGAAGATCCCGTTCACCTCGTTGAGGAAGTCGTAGCCGGTGGTGCCGGCCACGGCCCAATCCTCGGGCAGCGTCTCGCCGCGGGAGAGAATCTTCTCGGCCACCACATAGAGGGGCCAGCCGGGGGAGCCGCCAGGGTTCCGCTCGGCGGCCGCCAGCGTCTCTTCGATCCAGGCCCACACCGTCTCGGCCTGCTCCTCTGGCACCGCGCCATCCGCGCCCGGCAGGTTGGCGGCGGCCCACGCCTCCAGGTAGCTCTCCTGGAGTTGGCGGAAGTAGCGGGCCGGGTCCCAGAGGCCATCAGGGTGATCGATGCGCAGGCCGGTGGCGCGGCCCTCGGCGAGCAGCCGCAGGATGAGGACGTGGGTGGCCTGGAAGACCTCCGGCAGCTCCACGCGGATGGCCGCCAGGTCGTTGATGTCGAAGAAGCGGCGGTAGTTGATCTCCTCGGTGGCCACGCGCCAGAAGGCCAGGCGGTAGCTCTGGTCCGAGATCAGGGCGTCGAGCAGGTCGAAGCTCTCGGGGTCGCCCACGGTGCCGTTGTAACGTTCGATCGTCGCGTCGATCGCGGCGCGGATGGCAGGGCTGTTGTCGGTGAGCTGCTTGAGGCGCCGCTTGATCACCTCCTTCTCGCGGTTGCGCTCCTCCACGCGGTCGGGCGCGGTATCGGTGCGGCCGGGCAGGTAGGAGATGGCGGTGAGGATGCTCTGGAGCTCGACGACGTGCTCGTCGGTCGGGCCGAGCTCGGCGATCAGGTCGTCGAGCCGGTAGCTGAGCAGATCGCTGTAGCTGCGGGGCGCCAGCGGGAAGGTGTGCTGCCAGTAGTCGAGCAGAAAGGCGCCGTCGCTGTAACGGAGCTTGAGCTCGCCGCGCTCGAGGACGCGGCCGTACTGGTCGCCGAGCACGGGCAGGAGCACCTTGTCCTGAAGCTGAGGAGGAATGGGATCCCAGTCGATATCGAAGTAGGGGGCGTAGATCGAGCTGCGGCCGTTCTCGAGCACATCGAGCCACCAGCCGTTGCGCTGGTCGCCGATGCCCATATGGTTGGGCACAACATCGAGCAGCAGGCCGAGGCCGAGCTCGCTAAGGGCGGCGCTGAGCCGGTCGAAGGCCGCCTCGCCGCCGATATCGGGGTTGATCGTGCTGTGGTCGGTGATGTCGTAGCCGTGGGTGCTGCCGGCACGGGCCGTGAGGATGGGGGAAGCGTAGAGGTCGCTGACGCCGAGTTCGGCGAGGTAGGTCGCGATGGCGGCAGCGTCGTCGAGGGTGAAGCCGGCGTGGAGCTGGAGCCTGTAGGTGGCGCGAGGCGTTCGTCGGGGTAGCCGGCTGAGCAGATCGAGGAGCGGGGCGGGCCGCCGCCTCTGCCTGGCCGTTGTCATGGCATTGCTTTCAGTCTAATCCTCGGGGCGGCCACGAGGGCCGCCCTCACCACTCCGTGCCGAAAGATCGCTGTGGTTCCACCAAGGTTACGGGACGCGGAACCGCAGTTTGACGCCGAGGGCGGTGAAGGCCTCAACCCACTGGCGCGCGTCGAGGTAGCCGAGGGTCGCCTCCTCCTGAAACTCGGCATAGATAGTCTGGAGCAGTTCGTAATAGACGTTCTGGGGTTTCCAGACATCCACCTCAAACGGCAAGCTGCGGGCCAGGCCGACGGCGCTATCGAGCTGCTGGAGCAGCGCCACATCCTCAGGGTTGGCGCGAAACTCCTCGGCGATGCGCTCGATGGTGCGGGCGAGGGCGTAGCCAAGGCCGGCGCTATCGAGGGAGACGCCGGAGCGGGCGGCCTCGCGGAGCAGGCCGTTGATGCGGTCGAGGTCGAGGGGCTCGCTCTCGAAGAGGCGGCGCAGCTCGGTGTTGACGGCGAACTCGGCGGCGATCTGGAACTCGCGGGGCACCGGGGAGCCCATGCTGGCGAGGAAGCGCATGAGCGGGGCGTGGTGCTCGTAGATCTGGCGATAGGCCGCCTCGGCCTCGGCCAGGCTGGACTTGAGGATAAGGCTGAGGATCTTGCGCTGCTCGTCACTGAAGAGCAGCTTGAGCGAGAAGGCCTCGTAGCCGAAGTTGCGGTCCAGCACCCGCAACACAGCGGGGATGTCGGCCCGCTGGAAGAGCTCGGTGATCTCCTCAACCATGCGGGCGTAGGCTTCCTCGCCCTGGAACTCGCAGATCCCACCGGAGATGTTGTGATCGCCCAGGTGCAGCACGCCGAAGCTCAGGCGGGCGGCCTCGCCGGTGATGTCGGAACTGATGCGGATGCGGCCCATGGCCAGGCGGCTCTTGCCCGCAGGGATGAGGTGGTAATCCTCGCGCTCGACGGTATAGCAGTAGACGTTCTCGCGCTCCTCATAGCCATCGAAGAGCGAGGCCATGGCGTAGTGGGCGCCCACCTTGCGCAGGTCCACAATCGCGGGGCGCACGCTGGTCTCGTAGATCGTGCGACCGTCGCCTTTGGCCGGGTCGTTGCTGCGGGCGCGGGCGAGGCGCTCGAGGAAGGGGCCTTCCACATCCTCGCCGAAGAGCTCCTGGGCGAGCTGGATGGCGCGACCGGCGTACATGATCACCTGAACCGTCTCGATGCCTGCGAGGTCGTCGAAGAACCAGCCGCAGGAGGTGTACATGAGCATCAGGTGGCGCTGGAGCTCCATGAGCTTGAGCGCGACGATGCGCTGCTCGGCGTCGAGCTTCCCTCTACCGTGGCGGCCGAGGAACTTGCCCACCCGCTCATCGGAGCGCTCGAGAACCACCTCGATATAGTCGTCGCGTGCGGCCCATGGGTCGTGGAACAGCCGGCTGCCCAGGCTCTCGAACTTCGGGGCCAGCGTGTCGCGGAGCCAATCGAGGGCGGCCCGCAGCGGCTCGCGCCAGGCCTGATTCCAGCCCGGGTTGGAGCCGGCGTTGCAGCTGCAGTCGCGACTCCAGCGGCCCACGCCATGCACGCAACTCCAGGCGGTATTCTCGATGATCTGAACCTCGTAGATGGGCGGGTGCTTGGCGAGGTAGCTGGCATAGTTGGTGAGCTTCGCGATGCCAGCCTCCTCAATGTGGTTGAGGGCGAAGGCGAGGGCCATATCGCCGTGGCGATGATGGTGGCCGTAGCTCTCGCCGTCGGTGGCGATATTGGCGATCTGCGGCCAGGGGCGGTGCTCATTGAAGGTGCTGGCGATGCGCTCGGCGAAGGCTGCGCCGTTGGCCAGCAGCCGCTCGAAGGCCACGGCGCGGGAGACCGGCCCATCGTAGAAGAAGACCGCGATCGAGCGGCCCTCCTGCAGGCGCACCAGGTAGGGGCGGGTAGGGTCGATGCGCCCGCCGCTCACATCGGCCCAGATCATCTCGCCGAGCTTGCGCACGTGGCTGGCCTGGCCAGGCTCGAGGATGGTGAAGGCGATGCCGTGGGCGGCCATGATATCGAGGGTTTCGAGGTCCACCGCGGTCTCGGGGAGCCACATGCCCTCTGGGCGACGGCCGAAGCGATACTCAAAATCCTTGATGCCCCAGACCACTTGGGTGATCTTATCGCGGCGGGAGGCCAGGGGCATGATCATGTGGTTGTAGCACTGGGCCATGGCCGAGCCGCGGCCAAAATAGCGGGCGCTCTCCACGTCGGCGTCGAGGATCGCCCGGTAGACCGCTGGGGCCTTCTCGGCGAGCCAGCTGAGCAGGGTCGGGCCGACGTTGAAGCTAATGCGGCTGTAATTGTTCAGGATCTTGACGATCTGGTTCTGGCTGTCGAGGATGCGCGAGGCGGCGTTCTGCTCGTAGCACTCCGCGGTGATGCGCTCGTTCCAGTCGTGGTAGGGATAGGCCGTATCCTGCTGCGCGATCGCCTCCAGCCAGGGGTTCTCGCGAGGCGGTTGATAGAAGTGGCCGTGGATGCAGATGTAGCGCTCAGCCATGAGGTGTTGGGATAGTGTGAGTTGAGAATTGAGAATTGGCGCTACGAGCGCTTGCGAAGGAGCAGGCAGCTGTGTGGCGCAAGTGTCGCCTGTGATTCTAACATGGCTGCACGACTCTGGCTCCGTGACACTTGCTCTGCGGACCAGCGGGGGTCGGCGGTGTCGAGCAGCGGCTCCCAACGCCCTGCGGGCAGCTGTAGCTCCCGCGGCGCATCGGCGAAGTTCAGGCCAGCCCAGAGCTCATCGCCCGCGGCGCGGCGGCGCCACGTCAGCGTGCGGGCGTCCTCGTCGGCGACGGCCTCGGTGGCGTCAAGGCTGTCGGGGCGCAGGCCGGGCACGGCGCGGCGCAGGCGCAGCAGTTCGCCGTAGAGGGTGTAGAGGACGTGATGTCGCCCCTGATGGCGCAGCTCGTGGTTGAGCTTGGAGCGCTGGAAGGTGGCGGGATCCTGGGGATCGGGCACCTCGGCGGCCGAGCCGACCATGTCGGCGAACTCGCGCCTGCGGCCCTCGCGGACATTCTTGATCAGCTCGGGGTCGCCGTGGTGGGTGAAATACTGGAAGGGCGCGGGCTCGCCATACTCCTCGCCCATAAAGATCAGGGGAGTGAATGGGCTGAGCAGATAGGCGGCAGCGACGAGCTTGAGCTGCTCGAAGTTGAGCAGGGCGCTCAGGCGCTCGCCGAAGGCCCGGTTGCCCACCTGGTCGTGGTTCTGGCAGCAGACGACGAATTGGGCGGGGTGGCGCCCCACGGGCGCGCGGCCGAAGCGGCGGCCGCGGTGGGTGGCGTAGTCGCCGGCGTAGACATAGGCCCGCTGCAGGGCGGTGGCGATAGGCCCGATGGCGCCGAAGTCGGCGTAGTAGCCGCCGCGCTCGCCGGTGAGGGCGGCGTGGAGCGCGTGGTGCAGATCGTCGGCCCAGTGGGCGTCGAGGCCGTAGCCGCCGAGCTCAGGCGGGGCGATCAGACGCGGGTCGTTCAGGTCGCTCTCGGCGATCAGCAGGGCGGGCCGGCCGAGGGCGGCGGCCTGGGCGCGCACGGCGTCGGCGAGCTCCTCGAGCAAATGGTAGGCCGAGAGGTCGTAGATGGCCTGCACGGCGTCGAGGCGCAGGCCGTCGATGTGGTACTCGCGCAGCCAGTGGAGGGCGTTCGCGATCACGAAGTGGCGCACCGGGTCGCTCTCGGGGCCGTCGTAGTTGATCGCGTCGCCCCAAGGCGTGCGATAGCGGTCGGTGAAGAAGGGCCGGGCCACAGACCAGAGGTAGTTGCCCTCGGGGCCGAAGTGGTTGTAGACCACGTCGAGCAGCACGGCGAGCCCCTCGCGGTGGGCGGCGTTCACCAGGTGCTTGAGGCCCGCGACGCCGCCGTAGGCCGTGTGGGGCGCGTAGAGGTAGACGCCGTCGTAGCCCCAGTTGCGCTCGCCGGGGAAGTGGGCCACCGGCATGAGCTCGATCGCGGTGACGCCGAGCTCGCGCAGGGCCGGCAGATGAGGGATGATCGCCTCGAAGGTGCCCTCCGCCGTGAAGGTACCGACGTGCAGCTCGTAGACCACCAGCTCTCGCAGGGGCACCCCGGCCCAGTCCGCATCCTCCCAGACGAAGCTATCGTCTACAAGGGCCGAGGGGCCGTGGACATCCTCGGGCTGGCAGCGGGAGGCGGGATCGGGGTAGGCCTGGCCATCCACGACGTAGCGGTAGCGGGCGCCGGCGGCAAGACCATCGGTCTCGGCGCGCCAGTAGCCCCACGCATCTCGCTCCATCGGCAGACGGCGGGGTGGGTCGTAGAGGGCCAACTCCACGAGCCTGGCCCTCGGCGACCAGACCGTGAAGGACGCCCGGCCGTCGCTGAGGAGGCGAGCGCCGGGGGGCGTGTCGAAGGAGAGGGGTTCCTGGGGCATGGGGGGGAGCCTTTGGATCGCGAAAGACGCGAAATGGAGCGAAAAACGCGAAACGAAAGCGCGAAGACGCGAAAGGAAGACGCGAAAGTACCGACTTATTTCCGGTTAGGTGTGCTGGATTTCGCCCGAGTTGCGCGCTTTCGCGTCCTCGCTTTCAGGGCTTCGCGGCTTCGTTTCGTGTTTTTCGCTCACTTTCGCGTCTTTCGCGATCCAAATTCGCGTTTTTCGCGGCGGAGCTTTCACCAGTTTCGCGATCCAAACTACCCCGCGCTCTTGAAGAACAGCGCTCCGAGTGGAGGCAGGCTGATCGACAGCGAGAAGGGCCTGCCGTGGGAGTGATACTCCTCAGCCATCACCCCGCCAGCGTTGCCGACGCCGCTGCCCCAATAGTGCTCCGAGTCGCTGTTGAGGATCTCCTGCCACCAGCCGCCCCGCGGCACGCCGATGCGGTAGCCTAGGCGCGGTACCGGAGTGGCGTTGAAGACGGCCAGGATCAGGTCGCCGTTGGAGCGGCCCCTGCGGATGAAGCTGTAGGTGCTGCCCTCAGCGTCGCTCGCGTCCACCCACTCGAAGCCGGCCGGGTCGCAGTCGAGCTCGTGCATGGCGGGCTCATTGACGTAGATGCGATTCAGGTCGGTGAGCAGCTGGAGCACGCCGCGGTGGGAGGGGAACTCCAGCAGGTGCCAATCCAGGCTGCTATCGTGGCGCCACTCGCGCCACTGGCCGAACTCGCCGCCCATAAAGAGCAGCTTCTTGCCCGGCTGGGCGTACATGTAGCAGTAGAGCAGGCGCAGGTTGGCGAACTTCTGCCAGACATCGCCCGACATCTTGTCGAGCAGCGAGCCCTTGCCGTGCACCACCTCGTCGTGGGAGAGCGAGAGCACGAAGTTCTCGCTGAACATGTAGAGGCTGCGGAAGGTGAGCTCGTTGTGGTGGTAGCGCCGGTGGATCGGGTCGCGGCGGAAGTACTGCAGCGTGTCGTGCATCCACCCCATGTCCCACTTGAAGCCGAAGCCGAGGCCGCCGACATAGGTGGGACGCGAGACCATCGGCCACGAGGTGCTCTCCTCGGCGATCGTCTGGACGTCGGGGTACTCCTTGTAGACGACGGAGTTGAACTGCCGCAGGAAGTTGATCGCCTCGATATTCTCGTTGCCGCCGTACTCGTTGGGGATCCACTCGCCGGCCTTGCGGGAGTAGTCGAGGTAGAGCATACTCGCCACCGCATCCACCCGCAGCCCATCGATGTGGAACTTGTCGAGCCAGCAGAGCGCCGAGCTGATCAGGAAGCTGCGCACCTCGTTGCGGCCATAGTTGAAGATGTAGCTGCCCCAGTCGGGATGGAAGCCCTTGCGCGGGTCGGCGTGCTCGTAGAGATGGGTGCCGTCGAAGTAGCTCAGGCCGAAGCCGTCGGTGGGGAAGTGGGAGGGCACCCAGTCCAGGATCACCCCGATGCCCTGCTGGTGCAGATAGTCCACCAGGTACATGAAGTCCTGCGGCGTGCCGTAACGGCTGGTTGGCGCGAAGAAGCCGGTGGCCTGGTAGCCCCAGGAGCCGTAGAAGGGATGCTCCGTCACCGGCAGGAACTCGACGTGGGTGAAGCCAGCGCGCTTCACATGCTCGGCCAGGCGTGGCGCGAGCTCGCGGTAGCTGAGGTAGCGCCCGTCTTCCTCGGGCACGCGCATCCAGGAGCCGAGGTGCACCTCGTAGATCGACATCGGCGCGCCGAGGCCCTGGAGCTGCCCCCGGGTCTGCATCCAGGCGCTATCGCCCCACTCGTAGTCGCGGTCCCAGACCACGGCGCCGGTGCGAGGCGCCACCTCGTAGTAGACACCAAAAGGATCGGTTTTGTCTTCGCGGTAGCCGTAGAAGCGCGACGCGACGTGGAACTTGTAGCATGCGCCCTTACGCACACCGGGAATGAAGCCCTCCCAGATGCCGGAGGCGCCGCGCTGCTGCAGCGGGTTGATGCCGGGGTCCCAGCCGTTCCAGTCGCCGATCACAGCGATATATTGGGCATTGGGGGCCCAGACGGCGAAATAGACGCCGGCGACGCCATCGATTGTGGTGAGGTGGGCGCCGAGCTTTTCGTAGAGGCGGAAATGGTTACCCTCGTTGAAGAGATAGACGTCGTCCTCGGTGAGGATGGAGGCGATCCCGGTCCGCTCCTCGGGCGCGCCGGCCGTGGCGGGCGCATCGGGAGAGAGCGCCTCGACCACGGCGGGGTCGGCGGCCATGGGGCCTGCGGTGTCCGGCCCGAGATCGCCCACGGTCGGCGCGGGGATGCCCAGGTTGGCGGAGGCGGCATGACCCTCGGCAGGCGCGGCCTTTCTCGCCCGCGAGCGGCGGGGGGTCGCTGGCTGCGTGGTGGTCTCCTCGGGCGCCGGCTCGGCCTTCTTGGTGCGGCTGCGCCTGGTGGGCTTAGTCTCGTCGGTCATGGGATATCTATCCTCTGCTAAAGCGAGGCGGGGAACTCAGCCCAGCTGCCGCAGCATCCCGGTGAGGGGGATGCTGAGCCAGCTCGGGCGGTTGTTCATCTCGTAGTTCACCTCGTAGATCAGCTTCTCCAGCAGGTAGACCTCGAGCAGGATCTCGAGATCGTTCCGGTCCGGCGGCACGAACGAGGCACCCGCGGCCCTGTTCAAATAGCTGCGGAGGAAGGCTGCGCTCACCCAGAAGGCCCAATAGTCGGCCCAGCGGCGCAGGCGGGCCGCCTCCTCGGGGGAAACGGTGGTACCGCCGATGCGGGCGAAGAGGGCGGAGTAGGCGGCGTACTGGAAGGAGCGCAGCATGCCCGCCACGTCGCGCAGCGGCGAGCGCTTGATCCGCCGCTCGCTGATCGGGCGCACCGGCTCGCCCTCGAAGTCGATGATCATAAAATCCCTGCCGGTGAAGAGCACCTGCTCCAGGTGATAGTCGCCGTGGATACGGGTGCGGGTCGCCTCGATCTTGCTCACGTTGATGCGCTTGAAGCGCTTCACTAGCTCTTCTTCGAGGCCCGCAACTTTGGTGGCGTCCTCGCGCACCTCATCAGGCAGGTGCGGCAGCAGCTTCCGCAGGGAGAGGAAGGTCTGGGTGGCCAGACTGCGCATGGACTGGTAGACCGAGCGCTGGTAGAGCAACGAGAATGGCTCGGGGGTGAAGTCGGGGCGGGTGCCGGCGGCGAGCGCCAGATGCAGCTCTGCGGTGCGCTGGCCGAGCAGGCCCGCCCACTCGAGGTGGCCAGCCACGAGCTCGCCCGCCTCGT
>DAOUGF010000201.1:0-2875 GCA_034429295.1 Chloroflexaceae bacterium | reverse complement strand
AAGCGCGGGGCCCCTCGCCCGCTGGTTGCGCCCTGCACGATCCGGCGTGCCGGCGCCACGCTTTCCTGAACCCTGTGTGTGGAGGCGGGCGGCACAACCGATGCTCGCACGCCACCCCGACCGCAGATCGGCCGCCGGCCGAGGCGGATGGCTCTGCCTGTCGATGAGTCGGGCACGTCGCCAGGGGGCGGCACGGTACGGCCCTCCGGCTTGGGGGTGGTCCGGAGGGGGCAGCGCCCACTCCGGCGGGGGTGCAGGGGGCGGAGCCCACCTGCAGAGGCTCGCAGCGTGCAAGCTGCCGCCCACCGCGCAGGTGATGCCCCGCGGGGTGCAGGGGGCAGAGCCCGTCTGCAGGCGCACGCACTGCGCAGCTGATAAAGGCATGGGGCAGCGCCCGAGCGAGCCGGCGAGGGCGTGCTAGAATGCTCGCGTACGTACGTTCGACCGCGCGGAGCGCGCACGATGGCGATCTACATCGGCACCTCGGGCTGGAGTTACGGCCACTGGCACGGGGTGATCTACCCTCACGGCGGCCCGCCCCACGAGCGTCTAGGGCACTACGTGCAACATTTCGGCACGGTGGAGCTGAACGCGAGCTACTACCGCTGGCCCGGCGAACGGAGCTTCGCCTCGTGGCGACGGCGGCTGCCGCCGGGCTTTCGGCTGAGCGTGAAGGCGCCAGGGCTGCTGACCCACGTGCGGCAGCTCTACGGGCCGGAGGCCTGGACGGCGCGGATCGGGGCGGCCTTCGCCACGCTCGGCGAGCGGGCCGGTGTGCTGCTGGTGCAGCTCTCGCCGCTGCTCGCCTACGACTACGCCCGGCTCGACTATTTTCTCGGCTGCGTGCCGCGCCAGGTGTCTGTGGCCGTCGAGATGCGCCACCCGAGTTGGCACCACGAGGCCGTCTTCGGGCTGCTGGAGCGCCACGGCGCCGCCTACTGCGTGATGAGCGGGGCCGGCCTGCCCTGCGTGCTCCGCGCCACGGCGCAGCACGTCTATGTGCGGCTCCACGGCCCGAGCCACGATCATCTTTATGCCGGCTCTTACAGCGATGACGACTTGCGCTGGTGGGCCGAGCGCCTGCGGGAGTGGGCGGGCCAAGGGCGGGATGTGTGGGTCTATTTCAACAATGACGGCGAGGGCAACGCGGTGCGCAACGCCCTGACCTTGCGGGCCCTGGTCGGCGCCTAAACGCCTCGATCGTGCACCAGCCGGGACGGAGCTTCGCCGGCTCGAGCGCGTCGCTCGCCGGCTCCGGGGCGGCCACGCGGGGTTGAGAGGGGCGCTGGCATAGTTGACGCCGAGCAAACGCCTGCCGAGGACGACGGTGTAGGCGCAGGCGGCTCGCGGCCATCGCTGAGCTTCTCCTTGCTGGTAGCGCCGGCTGGGGTTGCGGTACTAACCCGTGGGGGTGACAAACGATCCCCCGCCAGGAGAGTCGCTGGATCTAGAATCGAGGCACGCCAGCGGCCTGGAGTGACGGCCAAGCCCTTCTTGGCCCGGCGAACCTGCCGGCTGCGGTGATCGGCGGCCGCGCAAGCCGCTGGTTGTGCAGTTCGGAAGGCCGTTTGGAGCTGGAAGACGACCGACCGCCGGCACCCGCTCGCAGCCTGCCCGGCGGTAGTCGGTGGTCGGTCGTCCGTCGTCGGCGGTCGAACTGCTCTGGGAGCCCGGAAGCGAGGAACCAATGAGTACCCTAGCTGCGCCACAGGTCCGGCGCCAGGGGGCGCGGGGCGCTGTGATGCGCGCGCTTCTTTTCACGGGCGGCGCGCTTGCCGCCATCGCCGGCCTCGGCTGGACGGGGCTGCAGATCCAGCCGGCCCCGTTCCCGCCCGTCGCGCAGCAGGCAGAGGCGCCGGCCACTGTCCCGCTACCGCCGGGGCTGCCGGCCCCCGTGGAGCGATTCTTCCGGCGGCGCTACGGCGAACACGTGCCTGTGATCCGCACGGCGGTGGTCACCGGGCGCGGCGCCATTCGCCCGGCCGGCCCACTCTTTCTGCCGATGCGCTTTCGCTTCGCCCATGTGGCCGGGCAGAGCTACCGCCACTATATCGAGGTGACGCTCTTCGGGCTCCCGGTGCTGCAGGTGAACGAGTGGTTCGTGGACGGCAAGGGCCGGGGCGAGCTGCCGGGGGCCACGGTGGAGCAGAGCCCGAAGTGGGATCAGGCGGCCAACCTCGCGCTCTGGTTCGAGGCGCTGGAGTGGTTCCCGGCGATCCTCGTCACCGACCCGCGCGTGCGCTGGGAGCCGATCGATGACGCCACGGCGCTGCTGGTGGTGCCCTTCGACGAGGCGGAGGAACGCTTTGTCGTCCGCTTCGACCCGGCGAGCGGCGAGTTGCAGCACTTCGAGGTGATGCGCTACAGGGGCGGCGAAGGCGAGAAGGTGCTCTATATCGATGGGATCTGGTTCGATGACGGAAAGCCCTGGATCCAGTTCGCCATCGACGAGATCGCCCTGAACGTAGAAGTGGATACGTCGCTCGAGGCGCGGGGTCCGTAGCGGAAGGGCGCGATCAGCGCCGAGGCTACCACCCTGGGGCCGCCACGGTCACGAGGGGCGCATCGATATTCAGGCCGAGCTCGCGACGGAGGCCGGCTTGACCCGCGTTCGTCAGGCGCACGGCCCGGCTGCCTGGCGCTCGGAGGATCCAGCCGCGCTCGAACAGCTTCGCGGTGATGGCGGCGCCGAGGGCTCCCGCCAGATGATCGTGACGCTCGCTCCAGTCCAGGCAGGGACGGGCCACGGCCCGCCGCCCTCGCCGTAGCATCTCCAAGTCGATCGCCCAGCCGGCCAGCCACGCGGCGCCATCTGCAGTGACAGAGTAGCGCTCGCCCTCCTGCGCCAGCAGCCCGAGGTCGAGCAGACGCCGCG
>DAOUGF010000200.1:0-2831 GCA_034429295.1 Chloroflexaceae bacterium | reverse complement strand
TGTAGAGTTGGCCCGCCGCTACCACCCCCCGCGACGGCGCTGCATTGCCACCCGCTGCGGCCTTGGCCGAGGCGGCGATCGGGGTGATCGCGCTGCGGGTGATCAGCCGGCGCCTGGCACTGATATCAGCCCAGCGGCCGCGGTCCTCGCGGGCGAACTCCTGGCCGAGGCGATCAAAACCATCTAGACTCTCGGCCAGAGCCTCATCGAAGCTCCGGCGCAGGCGCAGCAGGGTCGGGAGCACATTCTGGACGCCGGCATCGCCGGCGCTGCGCCAGCCAGGGCTGCGCTTGTCGCTCCAGGCGGTCTGCGGCAGTACCCAGGTGCGGCCGCGCTCGGGCAGGGGGATGGCGTTGCCGTAATGAACCTCGGGACTCTGGAAGCAGGCCACGAAGGTCTCGGCATCGGAGTCGTGAAGGTCCGCAGGGGACCGTCCGGCCAGGAACAGGCTGGCGATGGCGCCGCGCAGCACGGTGCCGGAGAGGTAGCCGAGGGTGGCGGCGAGCTGACCGACCGCAGTCGGCCTTTGACTGATGCAGGTCGGCGAGGCAAGCCGTAGCTCGAGGCGCAGCCGTTCACGCGGGGGCTGAGGGTTGCTCATCGCAGCACCTCCAACAGTTCGCGCCAGCCGATCGTCTGCGCCCCGAGGCGCAGGCCGTCGTCGGGGATGTGCAGTACACAGGCGCCCAGGCCGCGGCCCTTGTGCCCGCCAAGGTGGGTTAGGGCGCGGGCGGCGGCCACGAGCAAGGCCAGGTCGCGACGGGCCTCGGGCTCGGGCAGGTGGCCGCTGATCTCGCCGCTGAAGACAAGGCCGCGCTCGGCTAACTCGATGCGGAACAGGCGCTGGGCGACCGCGACCCGCCGTGGGCTCAGCCCGACGAAGCTGCGCTCGCCGCGGATGAGCCAGGCCGGTAGGTCTTCCCCGCTCTCCCTGCTCGTATTTTTTAGGCCGAGGGCGCGCGCAAGGCGCAGGTCGGCCAGGTGCGCATCAGCGAAGCGTAGTTGGCCCGGCCGGTCGGCGTAGCCGAACAGGCGGCCCTCCACTTCCGCCCGGCCCTCGGGCGTATCCCATCCCAGGGTGGCAGCCAACTCACGCGCGTGGTGGCGCAGGCGCCCCTTGAGGCTCGAGCCGGGGATGTAGGGGAGCCCCGACGAGCCCTCGATGCGCGGGTGTGGGCCCTGGACGATCGTATCGTCGAGGCGCTGGCCGGCGCCGAAGCCCGAGCCGATATGCAGCGCGCTCTGTAGCTCGACCGTGAAGGCGAACCGCACCGGCAAATACCTCACTTCGTTCATTGTTCCACCTCGGCCACAAACTCCATCGCCTCCAGCAGGTCGGGGAGGGCGGTTACTGCCACATTGTCGTTCTCGCGCGATGGCGCCGCGAAGGGGTACTGCGACACACTATCGAGCTCGCGCAGCGCCTGGAGGATCGCCCACCGCTCGCGTTCGGCAAGGCGGGAGTGGACGGTGAGCACATTTAGGGTCGCCTGGGCGCGGCTACCATGACAGGCCGCGTAGAGATCGGCGACCTTGCTGCCGGGCAGTTCGGTCAGCTTCGCCTGCTGCTCCGATGTAAGCCGGTGGCGGGACGTGCCCTTCAGATCGCACATACCGCGCAGGTAGCGGGCTGCGCCGAGCAGCCGCTGCATCTGGGCCAAGGTGTAGGGGCGTGCGGTGAAGCGGGTTCGCCCATCCGGGCTGTGATAGTCGCGTTTGCGGATCTGGTCGATCCGCTCCAGGCCAGGTGTGGTGACGATATGAAAATCCACACGGCCGTCTTTCGTGTCGCGTGCTCGCTTCGCGCTGCGCAGCAGATCGTAAGCCCGACGCTCGAGCAGGACGATCGGCAGGCTGTCGTGGGCGATCACCACGCCGGCCGAGGCCGAGAATGGCTCTGGAAGCACGATCCCGGCTTGCTCCAACCGCTGGTTCACCTCCTGGGCCATTCTCTGGCAGAGATCGGTGGCGATGGCGAGGCCGCGCTCGGCGGTGCAGATCAGCACCACATCGTCGCCGCCGATCGTGATCAGCTCGAAAGGCAGGCGCTTGTCCGGCGTGGTGGCATAATAGGCCGCCGCCAGAGCGCCAGCGGTCGCCTCGACCGCCCCGTCGGTAAGGGCTGTGCTGAAGGCGCGGTAGCCGTCGAAGCCGCCCTGGCGGATCGCCTGGCGCAGGGCCTTCCCGGCGCCGTCGCCATCGACATAGACCATCGCGATATAGCCTTGGGGCCGGGCCTGCGCGCCGATGTCGTTCAGGTCTTGGGCCGGGTGGATCGCCCGCTGCCAATATGGCCGCCGCTCCTCGGGTAGAAGCTCGAGAAATCGGGTCCAAACCCGATTGTTCCGCAGGAGCACACGGTACTCGCGGCTGGCATCGCGCTTGCGCTTGGTTGCCGCGCTCACGGTAATGCCGCCGGCCACGCCCGGGTCTGGCGACCAGCCGCTCGCAGGGGTGAGCCGATCGCTGCTGCAGTAGCGCAAGGGCCCGCCGCCGGGCAGCGCTTGGGCCAGCGGGCGGCTTTGCTTGCGCGCGGACAGGGCCAAGTCGGCCCGGCGTTGGGCCTCAGCTTGGGCCGCCGGGCTATCGCCCCTCACCGGCACAGCCACCGCCGATAGCGTTGCCGCGCCGGTGTGCCTACGGTACTCCCGCTCGAGGGTTCGGCACAGCGCCTCGGCACGTTCGGCACCCTCCACCACCAAGGCCCCGGCGCCGCCGCCGGCGAAGATCAGCCCCTCGCCCTGGCCCTGCCACTCACCTACCCCGGCCAGGCTCTGCACTTTCTCCGCGCTAGTGAACTGGCGCACCAGCTCGCTGGCCCCGCGGATCTC
>DAOUGF010000199.1:0-14882 GCA_034429295.1 Chloroflexaceae bacterium | reverse complement strand
ACCAGTCGCCGCTGGCGCAGCTGCTCGGCCTGCTGCGCGCGATCGTGCTCCTGCAGCTGGAGCGCCGCGCCACCGCCATCCAGCTCTGGATGCCCGAGATCATCGCCATCCTTGAGCGCAACCCGGTTACCCGCGCCCAGATGGCCCGGGTTGACCGGGTGGTGGTTGAGCTGGCGCGGGCGGCGATCGCCGGCGGCGAGATCGACCCGCGAGCCGATCTCGCCAGCGTCGTTCACATCTTCTACGCCTTGCTCTGCGCGCCCTCCCTCGGCCGGGGCAGCAGCATCGAGGCCCCGGACCCGCAGGTGATGGCCGACACGGTGGTGAATCTCTTCCGCCGTGGGCTTGCCTCAGAGCAGGAGTGAGCCCAGGGCGGCCACGCCGAACCCCAGGAGGAGCGCCCCCGCCCCGATGTTCACCCAGCGCAGCCCGCGGGGGGTGAGCCGGCCCCGGAGCAGCCCCACGGCGCCGCTCAGGGTGAGCCACCAGAGCGCCGAGCCCACGAATACGCCGCCCGCCAGCAGTAGCCCGTCGCCGTAGCCAGCCGCCCCGCTCGCCGCGCCCAGCCCAGCGAAGACCGCCGCGAATGAGATGATCGTCGCCGGGTTGGTGATGGTGAGCAGCAGCGTGGAGCTGTACGCGCCTAGCAGGCCCCGCGCCCTGGCCACAGGCCTCGCCTCGTCTTCCGGCCCCGCCGGCCGCTCCAGCAGCGTCCGCACGCCCAGGTAGCAGAGGAACAGCCCGCCCACCAGCCGCGCCCAGAAGCTCATGCCGGTGAGCAGGTTGGCCAGAGCCGTCAGACCCAGCGCCGCGATCGCGCCGTAGCAGAGGTCGGCAGTGGCCGCCCCGAGCCCGGAGATGAACCCCGCCAGCCGCCCGTCGGCCAGCGTCCGCCTGATGCAGAGCACCCCGATCGGCCCGACCGGCGCTGCGATCGCCAGCCCGATCAGCGCTCCCCGCAGAAACAGCCCCGCGTCCATCTTTCCCCTCCGGTTCTCCTGAGCACACAAAAACGCCCGCCGGGAACTGTTCCCGACGGGCGTTGGTTGGTCGCGGCGCGCTTAGCCTAACCTCCCCACCCGCGGGGGAGGCGCTGCTGCAGCGCCGGCCTGTGTGCGTAGCCTGTCATAGCGCTTATGCTAGCGCCGCCGGGCGGCCCGCGCATCGGCCCTGGGAAGGAGCCCGTGCTTTCGGCTGGGATGAAGCAGGCCTTCGCTGCGCACACGCTGGATGTCAAGGCTCGATAGTGGGCGGCTCGATATCCTCGACGTCTTCGCTATCCTCGGACTCAGCGGGCCCATCGGGCCTCCGCGAGAGGGGATTGGTGCGCCCGTGGAGCTCGTCGATCACGCTGCCCTCCCAGAGCGGCACGCCCACGAAGTAGGAGGCGCGGCCGATCAGGTGGGCCGTGACCGGGGCGGTGAGGAAGAAGAAGGTGATCGCCGCCAGCACACGGATATTGACGCTGATGCCGGGAAAGTGGAAGGCCAGCGCCAGCAGCACGCAGGCGATCCCGAGCGTCGAGGCCTTCGAGGCCGACTGCATGCGGGTGAAGAGATCCGGCATGCGCGCCACGCCGAGAGCCGCGAGCAGCAGAAACATGGCGCCCGTCAGCATCAGCACATCGCTTACCAGCTCATTCGTCACGGGCCCTCCGTTCCATGTAGAGCGCAAACGCCACCGTGCCAAGAAAGGCGATCAGCGCCAACACGATCGCCACATCGAGATAGACCCGCTGCCCGCTGTCGATCGCGTAGATGGAGAGGAAGCTGGTCGAGAGGATCGCGGACAGGTCGAGGGCGATCACCCGGTCGGGCAGCGTGGGGCCGCGCACCAGCCGGGAGAACGCCAACACCATGGCGATCGTGATCATCAGGAAGGCGATCGTCTCTGTGGTGATGCCGTTCATCGTAGCACCCTCAATACACGCCGCTCGAAGCCGTCTTTGATCTGTGCCCGCACCTTCTCCGGGTCCTCCGCATTCATCACATGGATGAAGATCTCATTGCGGTCGGCCGAGACATCTATCGCGATCGTGCCGGGCGTAAGCATGATGAAGTTGATCAGCACTGTGATCTCCAGGTCGGTCTGCGCCTCGAGCGGCACGGCGATGATCCCCGGGCGAAGCGTACTCATCGGGCGCAGCACATCCTGGGCGACCCGCAAGTTGGAGGCGACCACCTCGTACAGGAAGTAGAGGAACAGGTCGAGGACGCGCCAGACTTTCTGCACGTAGTTTGGCCCCGACATGATCCGCTGGCTGAACAGGATCAGCACGAAGCCGATACTGAAGCCAACGAGCAGGCTGCGGGGCGAGAAGTCGCCCGACAGCGCGGCCCATACCAGTGCCAGGATGATATTCAGCAGCAGCCCGTTCATCGGCTCTCCCCCAGCACCGCCAGCAGATACGCCGACGGCTCAAAGAGCTGTTGCCCGGCCTCGCTCGCCAGGCGGAACGCCGGGCCCACGGCGAGCCCAAGCACGACCACGGTGGCTGCAAGCGCGGCCAGCGGCAGCCAGAGCGCGGCGTTCTCGGCCGAGATGGGTGGCAGCGTGAGGGGTCGCCGGCGCGGGTAGGGCTTCCAGAAGAGCTCGGACCAGATGCGGCTCACCGCGAGCAGCGTGAGCACGCTTGTGGTCAGGGCCGCCGCGACGATCCCGTACTGGCCGATCGCCAGGCTCGCCTGCAGCAGCGCCAGCTTGGCGAAGAAGCCGGAGAGCGGCGGCACGCCCGCGAGCGAGAGCGCGGGGAGGAGGAAGAGCAGCGCGAACAGCGGCGCGCTCTTGTAGAGGCCGCCAAGATCCTGGATGTTGTCGTTGGACGTCGCCTGCGCGATGATGCCGCTGGCCAGGAAGAGCGCTGTGAGCACCACCATATCCTCGACGATGTAGAACACCGCGCCGGCGAGCCCCTCCGGTGTGTAGAGGCCCAGGCCCATCACCGCGAAGCCGATATGGCTCACGATCAGGAAGGAGAGGATGCGGCGCAGCTCGGTCTGGGCGAGGGCGCCAAGCACACCGACGATCATCGTGATCCCGGCGGCGGCCAGCACGATGGTATGAGTGTAGCCGACATCGCCGACGAAGATCAGCGTGAAGGTGCGCAGCAGCGCGTAGACGCCCACCTTTGTCAGCAGGCCGGCGAAGATCGCCGAGACCACGGGCGGCGGCGTGTGGTAGGCCGCTGGCAGCCAGAAGTAGAGCGGGAAGAGCGCCGCCTTGATGCCGAAGGCCATCAAGAAGAGCGACGCGATCGCCGCGATCAGGGCGGGGCTGTCGGCCTGCGGCAGCACGCGGGCCAGGTCGGCCATATTCAGGGTGCCGACCTCGGCGTAGAGCAGCCCTACGGCCACCAGGAACAGCGTCGAGGCCACCAGGTTGATCGTCACATATTTGAGCGCGCCCTCCATTTGGGCCCGCTCGCTGCCGAGGGCCAGCAGCACAAACGAGGCGATCAGCAGCACCTCGAACCAGACATAGAGATTAAAGATGTCGCCGGTGAGAAACGCGCCGCAGACGCCCATCAGCAGGATGAGCAGCAGCGGATAGTAGCCGAAGCGCTCCCGCTCCCGGTCCATCGCCCGAAGCGAGAAGGTGACTACGGCCAGGCCCATCGCGCCGGTGAGGGTGACCAGAATCGCGCTGAGCAGATCGGCGACAAAGACGATGCCGAAGGGCGCCGGCCAACCACCGACCGTAAGCACGAGCGGCCCCTGGCGGATCACGACGGTGAGCAGCGTGATGCCCCCGACGAGGATGCCGGTCGCGCCAACCAGGGCCGCCCCGTGCTGAACCATCCGGTTACTGCGCAAGAGCAGCGCCAGCGCCGCCGCGAGGAACGGGACTATCAGCGGGACAATCAGCAGGTTCCCCATCATCGCGACTCCACGGGCACACCGCGGGTTTCATCCGCGTGCGACTCGAGCTCCTCATCATACGGCTCGACAAGGTCGGTCTTCCTGATCGGCACCAGCGCGTCGGTGGCCCGCATGCCGTCGATGTCGTCCACGCCGATCACCTGGTTTGTGCGGTAGGTGAGCACCATCATAAAGGCGAGCACGCCGAAGCCGATCACGATCGCGGTGAGGATGAGCGATTGGGGCACCGGGTCGGCGGTCGGGCCGAGGGGGCGCTGGGCGCCTGGCGGGATCAGCGGCGGCCTGGCGCGGGTGAGCTCGCCGACCGTGAAGATCAGCAGGTTGGTCGCGTTCGTGAGCAGCGAGAGCCCGAGGATCACGCGGGCGAAGCTGCGGCGCAGCAGCATATAGATCGCGATCGAGAACAGGCCCCCGATCAGGAATGCCAAGATCACTTGCATCTCATTCCTCCGCCATTGCCAGGATGATCGTCAGGGCGACGCCGATCACCGCGAGATAGACGCCAAAATCAAAGAAGAGCGGCGTCCCCAGCCCAACCTCGGCCCCGAAGAGATGCAACTCGGCCCACATCCCTGTCAGAAAAGGGCGGCCGAGGAGGACCGGAAACAGGCTGCTGATGCCGGCGAGCAGCAGCCCGGCGGCGATAAAGGAGCGGGTGTTGAACTGCAGCGCCTCGCGGGCCGAGGTCTCGTTGTCGGCGAGGCCAAAGAGCACAAAGGCCGCCGCTGCCACCAGCCCGCCGATGAAGCCGCCGCCCGGCTCGTTATGGCCGCGCAGCAGCAGAAAGATCGAAAACATCAGCAGGAGGCCCACCAGCAGGCGGCTGACAGTTCGCAGGACGAATGAGTTCATGTGTGTTCCTTCTCCCTGCGCTGTGGGTTGCGGATCAGCGATTGGCGCAGGCGGCTGCGCAGGCGGCGGGCGAGGTCGGTTTCAGCCATCGAGTGGGGGGCGCGGCGGCCCAGTTTGAGCAGGGCGTAGACGCCGAAGGCCGCGACGCTGAGCACGGTGATCTCGCCCAGGGTATCGAGCCCGCGAAAGTCCACCAGGATCACATTGACAATATTGCTCCCGTGGGCCACCGTTTTGCTGTTCTCGGCAAAGAACTCCGCCAGGCGCGATTCGGGCGGGGTGGCTGTGGCCGCCAGCACCAGCATCGTCATCAGGC
Organism: Chloroflexaceae bacterium; assembly: GCA_034429295.1. Taxonomy (GTDB): domain Bacteria; phylum Chloroflexota; class Chloroflexia; order Chloroflexales; family Chloroflexaceae; genus OHK40. The sequence goes on along the minus strand of DAOUGF010000199.1, from coordinate 9,836 downwards.
TGCCGACGGCGAGCGACACCAGCGCGTCCCGCGCCCGGCTCCTGGGCGTCGAGAAGCGCTGGTAAGGCGGCAGAACGTAGAACACCAGCACGAACAGCAACACCGTGAGCGTCTCGACCAGGATCTGAGTCATGGCCAGGTCGGGCGCGCCGTAGAAGATATAGATCAGCGCCACGCCGTAGCCCACGATGCCGAGGGAGGCGACCGCGCTCAGCCGGCCGGGCGCCAGGAGCGCGAAGACGGCGGCGAGCAGCATCAGCAGCGCCAGCGCGGCCTCATAGAAGCGCAGCTCCGTCCAGGGCAACGTCTGCGGGAAGCCGTTCAGCGCGAGCAGCGTGCCCCCGACAAAGAGCACCGTCGTCGTTAGGATGGTGAGCAGATAGTGGCGCAGGTAGCCATGCTGCAGCGTTTTGGTGAGGGCGCGGGCCAGGCGGTTGATGCCGTCGAAGAGCAGGTGGTAGACGTCGGAAGGCCAGAAGCCGAGCACTCGCTCGACCCACGAGGTGTTGCGGCGCAGCCACGTCCAGATGACGTAGAGCCCGGCGCCCAGCAGCACCGCGACGATCGTCATCGCCAGGGGAGGGTTGAAGCCGTGCCAAAGGGCGAGGTCAACCTCGAGCGGCTCCCGCGCCACCGCGCTGCTTGCGGCAGTCACCTGCATCACCGCCAGGGAGGGGATGAGGCCGAGGATGAGGCCCGCCACCGCCAGGAGCGCCGGGCCGAGCCAGAGGCTTGGCGCGGGCTCGTGGATGGGTTTGGGCGGCTGCGTCGGCCCGAAGAACGGCTTGGCCGTCACGATCAGCGCCTCGGTCACGAAGATCGCGCTCGTCAGCACGGTTGTGGCCACCAGCAGCGCGCCGAAGCGCTCGCTTTCGAGCACCGTCTCGAACATCAGTTCCTTGGCGATAAAGCTGAATACCGGCCCGAAGCCGGCGAGCGAGACGGTGGCGAGCACCGCGACGGCAGCGGTGATCGGCATGCCCCGCCAGAGGCTGCCCAGCTTCTCGACGTTACGGACCCCTGTTTCGTGGTCGATAATGCCGGCGATCATAAACAGGGCGCCCTTATAGAGTGAGTGGGCCAGCAGGAACGCCACGGCGGCGATGGCCGCGTGCTCGGTGCCGAGGCCGATCAGCAGCACCATGATGCCGAGGGCGCTGACCGTGGTGTAGGCGAGGACGCGCTTGAGGTCGGTCTGGTAGAGGGCGAGCACGCCGCCGACCACCATCGTCGTCCCACCGACGGCGACGAGGGCGAAGAGCCAGGCGTCGCTGCCGCCGAGCACGGGGTTGAGGCGGGCGAGCAGGTAGACGCCGGCCTTGACCATGGTGGCCGAGTGGAGGTAGGCGCTCACCGGGGTGGGGGCCTCCATGGCGCTTGGGAGCCAGAAGTGGAAGGGGAACTGGGCCGACTTGGTGAAGGCGCCGGCGAGCACCAAGGTGAGGATGGCGCCGTAGAGCGAGTGGCCGCGGATCTGATCGCCCGCGGCGAGCAGATCGCTCAACTCGTAGCTCCCGCCGGCGACGCCAAGCAGGATCAGGCCGGCCAGCAGGGCGAGGCCGCCGCCGCCGGTGATCAGCAGGGCCTGGCGGGCGGCGCCTCGCGCCTCCGGGCGCTCGTGGGTGAAGCCGATCAGCAGATAGGAACTGATGCTGGTGAGCTCCCAGAAGACGAAGAGCGCGAGGATGTTGTCGGCCAGTACCAGGCCGAGCATCGCGCCCATAAACAGGAGCAGAAACGAGTAAAAGCGCCCGAGCTGAGGGTGACCGGCGAGGTAGCCGCCGCCGTAGATCAGCACCAGCGTGCCGATGCCGCAGATCAGCACAGCGAAGAGCAGGCTGAGGCCGTCGAGCGCGAACGAGAGCGACACGCCGAGCTCAGGCGACCACTGCAGGCCGGCCAGGATACGCCCTTGCTCGAAGACGGCAGGGCCGGTCGAGAGAAAGTAGAGGGTGATCCCGAGCGGGAGCAGGGCGAGCAGCCAGCCGGTGGCGGCGCGGGCGGCGCGGTATAGCAGTGGCGCAACGAGGGCGAGCCCAAAGATGGAGAAGACTGCAATGGCCATGTGTTCGCTCAACTCCGTGCACAGGGAGCTCTACAGCCCCGGCGGCTCACCGCTACAGGGCGGTGGAGTGGCGGGGTGGGCCAGCGTAGATAGATCAGAGCCACACGCTATCGGACACGCATGCTCAGGAAGGCATTATATCCTAGCAATGGCTATGCCCGTTCATCGATGGCCTTCTTTTTGGTGCTATACTGCGTCCACACACTCGGCCCCTAATAGGATTCAGGAGGTTAGCCATGAGGCTACGCTCAGGGCATCGTATGCTGCCCGTGCTGGCGATCGTTGCGGTGGCGCTGCTCGCTGCGTTTGGGGCGCGACCGATCTCCCCAGCAAAGGTCGTGGCATCTGGCTCCGTCGCGCAGACCTACAGCCTCTCGGGGACGGTGCGCGATAGCGCGACGAACAACCCGGTGGCCGGCGTGGTCGTCACTATCGCCCCAGGCTTTACCGCGACAACGGGCGCCGATGGGGTGTACCGGTTTTCGGGGTTGCCGCCGGGCGAGTACACGCTCACGCCCGCCAAGGACGGCGGCCTCGACTCGAGCTATACCTTCCAGCCGCCCTCCCGTATGGTCACCCTGGAGGCCGATACCGAGGGGCAGGATTTCGTAGCGCGGCGCGAGGTGCGGAGCTACCTCGTCAACGTCGTGGTTCGCGACAGGGCCGGCGCAGCCATCCCCGGTGTTACGGTCCTCTTCACAGGCACCCGCGCGGGCCGCTTCGATACGACGGGAGAGATGAACGTGCTCAACCTCCCTGCCGGCACTTACACCTTCTTCGCCCGCGAGCGGGGCTACCAGTTCCTACCGGCTTCGGTTACGATCAATGTGCCGCTCGTGACCACCGTCGAGATCCTCGGCGGGCACATGGTCGCTCTGCCCTTCGTCAGGCGGTAGGAGATGCTGGATCGCGTAGCGCCTGAGGCGCCGCAAGCTCGAAGCATGCGGGGCGGCGAGAGGCGGCTACGCAACACGCACTAGAGAAAGGCTTCCACATGGCAGAGCTGCGCAAAGTGGCGCTCTTCACCAACGAGTACCCGCCGAACGTCTACGGCGGGGCCGGGGTCCATGTCGAGTATCTGAGCAAGGCGCTGGCCAAGCTCGTGCCGGTGGAAGTGCGCTGCTTCGGCGATCAGCGGGTGGAGAGCCCCAACCTCACGGTGCGGGGCTACCCGGCCTGGGAGGAGGCGCGGCGCGGCACCGACCCGCGCTTCGGCGGCGCGGTGGACGCCTTCGCCCGCTCGCTGGCGATGGCCAAGGACACCCTCGACGCCGATGTGGTCCACTGCCATACCTGGTACACCGACATGGGCGGCCTGATCGCTGGCAAGCTCTGGGGCGTGCCCTACCTGCTCACCATCCACTCGCTGGAGCCGCTGCGCCCCTGGAAGGTGGAGCAGCTGGGCAATGCCTACCATCTCAGCGCCTGGATGGAGCGCACGGCCATGGAGCAGGCCGACGCCATCATCGCCGTTTCCAAGGAGACCCGCGACGATGTGCTGCGGCTCTTTAACGTGGACCCGGCGAAGGTGCACGTGATCTACAACGGGATCGACCTGGCCGAGTACCGCAAGGCCACCGCCACCGATGCGCTGGAGCGCTACGGCGTGGACCCGGCGCGGCCCTTTGTGCTCTTCGTGGGGCGCATCACCCGCCAGAAAGGCATCATCCACCTCGTCAACGCCATCCCTGAGTTGGACCCGGAGCTGCAGGTGGTGCTCTGCGCCGGCGCTCCCGACACCCCGGAGATCGGCAGGGAGATGGAGGAGCGGGTGGCGGCCGTGAGCGCGGGCCGCAAAGGCGTGATCTGGATCCGCGAGATGCTGGCCCGCCCCGACGTGATCCAGATGTACTCCCACGCCGCGGTCTTCTGCTGCCCCTCGGTCTACGAGCCCTTCGGGATCATCAACCTGGAGGCGATGGCCTGCGAGACGGCCGTGGTGGCCTCGGCCGTGGGCGGGATCAAGGAAGTCGTTGTGCCCGAGGAGACGGGCATCCTGGTGCCGCTCGAGCTGAAGCCGGGCAGCTTCGACCCGGTTGATCCCGACGCCTTCTCGGCTGGCCTCGCGGCTGGGATCAACCGGGTGGCCCGCGACCCCGCGCTGCAGGCCCGCTTCGGGGCGAACGGCCGCCGCCGCGTCGAGGAGCATTTTAGCTGGGACGCGATCGCCCAGAAGACCGTGGAGCTGTATCGGTCGCTACTGCGCTAGAGGATTGCCGCTTAAGCCACCGCCCAAGCAGCGAAGATTGCCGCTTAAGCCACCTTAGCCACCCCCCAAGCTTCAAGCTTGGGGGGTGGCGCTTGGAGTGGCGCTTGGGGGGTGGCGCTTGGAGTGGTGCTTGGGGGGTGGCGTTTGGTGTGGTGCTTGGACTGAAAGATCTCTGTAGTTCGTCAGGGCCGCTCGAAGGGCTGGCCGAGGGCGGCGGGCGCTTGGGCGGCGAGGTGGCCGACGAGGCGCTGGAGCGGGCGGCTGAGCGGGGGCGGCAGGGCGGCGACGCGGCGCACGACGGCGGGGCTGGCGGCGAGGTTCACCAGGGCCAGCACGACGATCATCAGGGCGAAGGGCGCCACCTGGAAGACCTGGGTGGGCAGGCCGGGCAGGGCGCTCTGCGAGCGTAGGGCGAGGATCTCGAGGGCGGCGAAGAGGTAGCAGCCGAAGGCCACGCGGGCCGGGTGCCAGCCGCCGAAGATCACGATCGCCAGGGCGATCCAGCCGGCGCCGAAGGTGTGGCGGTAGCTCCAGCCCTGCTTGAGGTCGAGGGAGTAGGCGGCGCCGGCGAGGCCCACCAGCGCGCCGCCGGCGATCACCGCCAGGTAGCGCAGGGTTGTGACCGGCACGCCGCGGGCGAAGGCGGCCTGAGGGCGCTCGCCGAGGGCCCGCAGGGTGAGGCCGGCCCGCGAGCGGAAGAGCAGCCACCAGGTGAGCGGTATGAGCAGGAAGCTCCCGTAGATCACGAGATCGTGGCGGAAGAGCAGCGGCCCGAGCAGCGGGATGTCGCCGAGCAGCGGGATGGGCGCGAAGGGCACCGCCGGGCCCGACACGCGCACGTAGGGCGCCCCGAGGAAGGAAGAGAGCTCGGTACAGAGCAGGGCCAGCACGAAGCCGACAGCCGTCTGCGACTGGCCGAGGGTGAGGCTGAGGAAGCAGAGCACGAGGGCGATCAGCGCGCCCACCAGAGCTGCGGCGGCGAAGCCGAGGGGCAGGCTGTTGCTGGTGAGGGCCACGGCGAAGCCGGCCATCGCGCCCATGAGCATGGTGCCGTCGAGCGAGAGGTTGATCACGCCGGCCCGCTCGCTGATCGTCTCGCCCATGGTGGCGAGGATCAGCGGGGCCGCCGCGGCGAGCACCGCCGCCAAGTTGATGATCAGCTGGTCCATACTATTTTCGCGTCAGCCCCCGCGCGAGCAGCGCGAAGAGCACCAGCGCCCCCTGAAGCACCCCGGCGATGCTGCTGTCCACGCCGAGGCTGAGGGGCAGGGGCAGGCTGCCCACAGTGAAGCAAGCGAAGGCCACGCTCACCGGTAGCACCCAAGTCGGATTGGCCCGCACCAGCAGCGCGACGAGCAGCCCGAGCAGCCCCACGCCGCTGGAGATGTTCGGGATCAGCTGGTGGAAGACCGCGAGCAGCTGGATGGCCCCGCCCAACCCTGCCAGCGCCCCGCAGGCCGCCAGCGACTGGGCCAGGCGCCAGGGCGCCGGCACGCCCAGCCGGTCGGCCGCCTCGGGGTTGAGGCCGACGGCCCGTAGCTCCAGGCCCCAGCGGGTGCGCGCCAAGGCCCACCAGACGACGGCGAGGGCGATCAGGGCGATGATGGGCGCGAGCGGCGCCATCCGCAGGGTGCCCAGCGTGGGCAGCCAGAGCTCTCGCGGCAGCAGTTCGGTGCCAGACATCGAAGCGCTGCCGCTGCGCCGCCACGGCCCCAACACCAGGTAGAGCGCTACCCCGCTGGCGAGGAAGTTCAATCCCAAGCCGGCGAAGATCTCGTTCACCCGCGCGCCGAGGCGCAGGGCGGCTGCCAGCAGCGCCCAGAGCGCCCCGCCGCAGGCGGCGAAGAGGAAGCAGAGCGTCCAGAGCAGGGGCGGTGGCAGTTCCGGCCAGAGCCGCAGCGGTAGCATGGCGGCCACGGCGCCGATCGCCAGCTGCCCCTCCACGCCCAGGTTGTAGAGCCCGGCCGCGAAGGTGAGGCTGAGCCCCGCGGCGCAGAGCAGCAGCGGAGCCGCCAGCATCACCATGTCGCTGAAGCGCACCGGGCTGCTGAACGCGCCGAACAGGAGCGTCTGGTAGGCGGCCAGCGGCGACACGCCGGTGCTGAGCAATGCCAGCGTGGTGAGCGCGAGCGCGCCGAGCACGGAAAGGCCGATGGCTAGAGGCTGGAGGCTGAGCCCCCTCCAACCCTCGCCCGCCTTTGGCACCTGTATCCGTTCCGTCTGTGGCTCACTCATTGCGCTTCATCCCTCATCCCTCTGCCCTCATCCCTCAGGGAATCCTACCCCACCGATCAGCTCGGCGAGCCGCTCGGCGCTGAGCCCGGCGCGGGGAAGCAGGGGTGAGACGCGCCCGGCGAAGAAGACCAGCAGCTGGTCGCTGTACTCCATCAGCTCGTCAAGGTCGGCGGAGGCGAAGACGACGGCGCAGCCGGCGGCGCGGCGCTCGAGCATGCGCCGCCAGATGGCGCGGGCCGAGGCCACATCGAGGCCGCGGGTGGGCTGCTCACAGACCAGGCCGCGGGTCTGATCGGGCACGAGGGCGAGCATGGCCCGCTGCTGGTTGCCGCCGGAGAGGGAGCTGATCGGCGTGTGGGGCCCGCCTTTGATCCCGTAGGCGGCAATGGCCGCGCTGGCCGCCTGCTCAGCCGCGCGCCGCTCCATCAGCGGGCCGGACTGGAGCAGGGCGAAATGCTCGCTGAGGGAGAAGGCCCCCACCATCCCGTCCTTGAGCCGGTCGGCCGGCAGATACTCGATGCCAGCCGCTCGGTAGGCGACCGCAGGGGCACCCGTGAGATCAGTTCCACCGACGAGGACGCGGCCAGCGTCGGGGCGCTGGCGTCCAGCCAGGAGCCGCAGGAGGATCTGCTGGCCGCTGCCGTCGAGGCCGGCTATGCCCACCACCCGCCCCGCCGGGATCTCCAACGTGACGTTCCGCAGCGTCACCGCGCCCTCGCGGGCCGTCACCTGTTCAAGCCGCCAGGCCGCTCGCTCGCTGCGCTCGCCCGCTGGGGAGGCCGCCCTCGCGATGCTCGGGCCGGCGACAGGGGGCGACGTCTGGAGCTCTGGTCCTTCCTCCGCCCTTGTCTCCGTGTCTCCCTGTCGCCTCTCCTCCATCACGCCGGAGCCGAACATCAGTTCCAAGAGCTTGGCCTGCGGCTGGGGCATGGCGAGCTGCTGGCCGACCAGGCGCCCGGATCGCAGCACACTGACCGTATCGCAGAGCTCGGCCACCTCGTCGAGCTTGTGGGAGACGAAGAGCACGGTGTTGCCATCGGCGGCCAGCTGGCGCAGCGCGGCGAAGAGCGCCCGGGCCTGGGCCGCAGTGATGCCCGTGGTGGGCTCGTCGAGGATGAGGGCGCGTGCGCCGCAGGCGAGCAGCCGCATGATCTCCAGCTGCTGGCGTTGTCCCACCGTAAGGCTGGCCACGGGCGCGTCGGGGTCAACCGCGAAATGTAGCCGCTCGCTAAGCTCTCTCAGTCTGGCCCTGGCCTCGGCTCTGCTTGGCAGGGCGCGGCGGGGGGCGGCGCAGAGCAGGTTTTCGAGGGCGGTGAAGGCGGGCAGGTCGAGCGGTTCCTGGTGGACCATCCCCACCCCGGCCCGCAAGGCGTCGCCGGGGCCACGCAGCTGAGCCGGCCTGCCGTCGAACAGCACGGTGCCGGAGTCGGGGCGCAGGTAGCCGGAGATCAGCTTCATCAGCGTGCTCTTGCCGGCGCCGTTCTCGCCCAGCACGCCGTGGATCTTCCCGGCGGGGAACGACAGACTCAGATCGTCGTTGGCTCGCAGCGGCCCGAAGGACTTGGTGAGGTTGTGGACAGCAATTTCCATGCAGTAGTCTGTAGTCCGTAGTTGTACTGCAAAGGCTGGCACACCGGTGCCGCTGAGCGCGCCCCCAAGCTCTCAGCTTGAGGGCGCGAGAGCCGCTTCATGCCCGATACGGACTACGGCCACAGTATACGGCTACGGAGCGCTCTGGCCTTCGATGCCCTCGAGCAGTTGCTCGGCGTACCAGATCTGCTCGTCGGTGGCGACCTCGCCCTCAGCCAGGAAGACGCTGCCATCCTGGTAGTTGAGCGGGCCAGTGAAGAGGTTCAGGCTGCCGTCGGCGAGCTGACCGATGAACTCATCGAGGATGGCGGCGTTCTCGGGTGTGAGCGCTGGGCCCTTCTCGAAGCCGATCATGCTCGTGTCGGGATTGTTCATGTCGCTCCAGTCGGGGCCGATCCACTCCCACTGCTGCTCGAAGTTGCCCTCGCGCGCGGCGCTGATGAGCTCGACGTAGCGGGGGCCCCAGTTGAAGTAGGGCACGCCGAGGCAGACGGCCTCGCCTTGAGCGCAGGCATCCTTGAAGTCATACGGTATGGCCCAGACTTTCTTGCCCGCCTGGGTGGCCTTGTTCGCTTCGACGATGCCCTCGGTCGTGTCGATGCCCGAGATGATCACGTCGCTACCCTCGTTGATAAAGTCCGTAGCGACCTTGGTGGGGTCGAGGGTGACGCCGGGGATATTGAACCAGAAGCCGATCCAGGTAACCTTGAACTGCAGGCTGTCGGCGGGCTGGCCCCTGTAGGTCTCCCAGCAGTGGCGCGCCCCGAGGTAGGTGGAGTTCACGAGCCGGCGGGTTTCGGCGTCGATCAGCGGGCCGAGGTAGGAGAGCTTGCCGGTCTCGCTCTGGAGGGCGGCGGCGCAGCCGGCGATCATCTTGCCGTACTCCATGCGGCCCATCAGGTTAGCCACGTTCGGCGGCGCCTCGCCGGTAAGCACTTTGTCGCCGGAGATGTGGAGGAAGTAGATATCCGGGTGGGCCTCGGCGGCGATGTTGGTGCCGTCGGCGAACTCGGCCGAGTTGGTGATCACGAAGCGGGCGCCCATGTTGAGCAGCTCCTCGATCGCCTGCTCCACCGTCACATTCGGCCGGTCGGCCGGGTTCACCTTGTCGATGTAGAGGAACTGGGCGCCAGGCACCTTCTCGGTGACATAGTTTCCGGCGTCGAAGTGGGCCTGGTTCCAGCCGCCGTCGTTCGGCGGCCCCACGAGCACCATGCCGAAGATGAACTCCTCGCCGCTGGCGGCGGGGGCGGCGGTGGGCTGAGGCTGTGCCTCACCTTGGGGCGCGGCGGTGGGTGCGGCAGTGGGTGCGGCGGCGGTGGGCTCAGCCGGGGCCGTGGGCTGCTGCCCACAGGCGGCCAGCAGGCCGGCGGCGAGCAGGAGCAGCGCCAGAAGACGAGCCTGATACTGCCTCATCGATTCCCTCCTGTGGCATCTGTGACTGGACAAAAAGAAGCGCTGCCGACGACATCGTCTGCCGCCATCAGCGCTGGAGAGGCTTGGCCAGCGTGTCGAAACTGCGAGCCACGTGGCCCATTGGCAGCTGCGCCGCTTGCCTAAACATTCAGGGGTTTCAAGCGCACGCGAGTATACCTGATGGTGTCAGTGGTGTCAACCTGGCCTGCCGGGGAGATGGGCAGGCTGCGGGGCTGGCGCCCCGCACCCCGACACCCCCCGCGCCAGGGGCCTAGCCACTGGCCCCCAAGTAGGAGGCCAGTGCCGTGCCGCCGCTGATCT
>DAOUGF010000198.1:0-6555 GCA_034429295.1 Chloroflexaceae bacterium | reverse complement strand
CCGCGTTACGAAGTGGCGCGCAGCGCTTAAAACGCGAAACGAAGGTTCGAACGTTCGGAACGAAGTGGCGCGAAGCGCTTAAGGGAAGACGCGAAAGAAGGCGTGAAAGGCGACCTTTTGGCCAGGTCGCCTGATCCTCTGGCTTTGTGAGGCTCTAGCCGTACTTGCACGGGCATTAAGATGCCAATGATCCGGGCGAGCGAGGTGGGGGATTACGTCTATTGTGCGCGCTCGTGGTGGCTCAGGCGGGTGGCGGGCGAGGAGCCCGAGGGCCGGGGGCGCCGCGAGGCGGGCACGGCGATGCACGCGGCCCACGGCCGAGGTGTGCGGCTCAGCGGCCTCGCGCTCTGGGCGGGTGTGGTCGCACTGCTGATCGGCGCGGCGCTCTTCCTGATCGCGTAGCACGATAGCCCGCCCCCACAGGGATCGGTATGCAACTTGTGGGCTTGGCGCTCATTCTGGTGGCCCTACTGCTGCTGGCGGGCGCGGCGCTGCTGCGCCGGCGCTCGGGGTTGCCCTGGGGCCGGGTGACGGCCGATGATGTGGGCGGCGGGCGGGCTCTGCAGCGCCCGCTCGTCTCGCGGCGCTACGGGCTCACCGGCAAGCCCGACTACCTGATCGAGCGGCGCGGGGTGAGCATCCCGGTGGAGGTGAAGCCGGGCCGGCGGGCGCGAGCGCCGTACGACTCCGACCTGATGCAATTGGCGGCCTACTGCCTGCTGGTGGAAGAGAGCACGGGCCGCGCGCCGCCCTACGGCCTGCTGCGCTACGCCGAGGCGACCTTTCGCCTCGATTACTCGCAGGCGGTGCGGGAGCGGTTGCTCGCCATCCTCGAGGAGATGCACGAGTTGCTCGACGCCGCGGATGCCGCCCGCAGCCACGACGATCCGCGGCGCTGCGCAGGGTGCGGCTTTCGTGCCAGTTGCGTGGAGTCGCTTGTCGATTAACTGCAAGCTGGCGGGATATATGGTATGATAGTAACGCGCACCGAGGTGATCGCAACACTTGAGGATCGGCTGGCCGGGCGACTCAGCGCCGATACGCTCGCCACTTGGGCCTTCGACCTGTTCTACCAGTTAGACCAGGGCAAGGCTGCGGTGGCGCCCGAGGACGCCGATGTTATCGCTGCTGTGCTCGACGAGCTTTTGTTCGCCGACGACGAGCGCTTCGCCCTGAGCCCCGACGACCTGCGGCGCCTCGTCGCCCGCCTCAAACAGCCATGAAAATTCGGCAACATCCGCGCATGCGCGACATCCTCATTGGTGATGAGGTCTACTCGTATCCAAACAAGATCTTCGCCCGTGTAGCCGACGTTTTTCCAGCCGCTGTCTGCGTCAAGATCGGCATCCTCTCGATCGAGGAGCCGATGGAGATCACGCTGGCCCCCCAGCTCTGGAAGGCCGACGAGATCGAGAACCTCTCGGTGTGTCGCTACTGCGGCTGCCGCGAGGATATCCGCACCGTGACCGACACCGGCATCCCCTTCCGAGTCTGCACGGCCTGTAGCCCTCTAGCCGAGGATCACGCCACGCCCCCTGCGGCCTGAGCTGGCTGCGAGCTGTAGCCGCGTGGTAAAGCCAATTGTGTACAATACCCTGTACGGCTTCTTTCGTCACGGGGTGTTGTACGCGCCATGAGCCAGGATCCGGCCAGCCAGCTGCTCCGCCCCTATTTGTCAGCCTGGTTGCGTGAGCGGATCGGTACTCCAGAGCTGCAGCCCGGCGCGGTACACACAACCAACGCCACTATCCTCTACGCCGACCTCAGCGGCTTTACGCGGCTCACCGCCGCCTTCGCCACCCTGCCCGACGGCGCTGAACGCCTTCACGACGCCCTCAACCGCTGCTACACGACGCTGATCGATACGATCGCCGCCTTTGGCGGTGATGTGCCTTCGATCGCCGGCGACGCGCTCACCGCCTGGTGGCCCGACCGGATGGATCTGGAGTTGGCGCGGCGCTGCGGCCAGGCGATGCTCGCTGCGGTGGCGGCCATCCCCCCGCTCGCAACACCGGCAGGCCCTTTCCAGCTGGAGCTGCGGATCGGCATCAGCCAGGGAATGGTCCACGCCACGATGGCCGGGCTGCCGAACCACGGCGTCTTTTGTGTGCTCTCGGGACCGGCGCTCAACGCTGCGGCCGCAGCCGAGCGAGAGGCCCAAACGGGCACGATCGCCGTCGCCCCCGCCGTGAGCAGTCCGGTGACCGCGCCAACGACGCGGGGGCCGACCCTGGACGGCGAGGCCGCGCTGAGCTGGGAACATTTTCTGCCGGCGAGCTTTGTGGAGCGGCTGCGGCTGAACGAGCTGAGCGCGGAGTATCGGCGCTGCGTGCCGGTCTTCGCCAGCTTCGCCCTGCCCCGTCGCCCCGAGGATCTCCACGGGCTGGTGGCCCAAGTGCAGGCCGTTGTGCTGCGCTGGGGCGGCTGGCTCAACGAGATCGAGGTGGGCGACAAGGGCGCGATCTTTGTGCTGCTCTTCGGCGCCCCGATCGCCCGCGGCGACGACTCGAGCCGCGCGGTGGGCTGCTGTCTTGAGCTGCGGGAGCGGGGCTTGATCACCCGCGCCGGGATCACGCTGGGCATCCTGTTCATCGGCGCCGTTGGCAGCGCCCAACGCCGGGTCTACACGGCCCAAGGCGACGATATGAACCTAGCAGCCTACCTGATGCAGCGGGCCGAGCCCGGCGAGATCCTTGTCTCCGGGCGCATCCGCCACGATGTGATGGACCGCTACGCCACCACGCCGCCGGAGATGGTGCAGCCAAAGGGCCATAACACGCCCCTGCCGATCGCCCGCGTGATCACGCGGGGCACGCGAGCGGAGGGTACGCAGCTTGGGGCGCGGCGCTACCTCCCCGACGCCGCCACGCTGGTGGGGCGGGAACGGGAGCGTCGGACGATCGCATCCGCCGCCGAAGCCGCGATCGCCGGTAGACCGACGCTGCTGCTGGTTGAGGGCGAGTCCGGCATCGGCAAGAGCTGTATGCTCCAGGATCTCTTTCTGAACTGGTGCGAGCATGGCTATACCGGCTTCAGCGCGGAGTGCGCCAGCGGCGGGACGGCTATGCCGCTGCAGGCCTGGCGACCGCTGCTACTCGACCTCTGCGGAGTCGATGAAGGCGCCCCGCCTCGCCCGCAGCTGGGCCAGCTGACGCGGGCGCTGTCCCCACTGCCCGAGCGGCTGCGCCAGGCCGGGCCGCTGCTCGCCAAGGTGCTCGGCATTGGCAGGGGACGGCGGGAACCTCCGCTGATCCGGCCTGAAGAGGAGCAGCTGCTGTTCGAGGTTGTGGGTGCGCTCGTGGCGCACCACGTGGCCAAGGGGCCGCTCCTGCTGATGCTGGAGGATGTCCATTGGGCCGACGAGGCGTCGTTGCAGCTGGTAGCGGCGCTGCTGCGACAGGCGCCGGCAACCGGCGCATACCCGCTCTGTATTGTGCTCTCGCACCGGCCGATCGACGGCGGCCCCGCGGAGACACTGATGGCGCTACGGGCGCACCCGGCCGCAGTGGGCGTGACGGTCGGGCGCCTCACGTCGGCCGAGATCGTCGCGATGATCCGCGGGCAACTCGGCGTGACCGAGGTGCAGGACGAGCTGCGCCAGCATGTCGAGCGGCACACTGAGGGCCAGCCGCTCTTCATCAAGGAGTACCTGCGGGTGCTGCGCCAGCACGGGCTGATCCAGATCGAGAACGGCGTGGCCCGGCTGATGAAGAGCTACGTAACCGTCCAGATCTCGAACTCGGCTCAGGGCATCATCCAGGCCCGCGTTGATCGACTGGACACTGACACCCGCCTGACGCTGAAGGTGGCCGCGGTGCTGGGGCGCAGCTTCTCGCTGCGGCTGCTGAGCACGATCCACCCTGCGCGCCCAAGCGCCGAGCTGCTCGCCGAGCAGCTGGAGACGCTCATGGCCCTGCAGATCATCGACCTGGAGCTTGAGGATCCGGAGCGGGTCTATCGCTTCAAGCACGGCATCACTCACGAGGTAGCCTACACTAGCCTGCTCTTCGGCCAGCGCCGCCAGCTCCACAGCGCGGTTGCCGACTGGTACGAGCAGGCCCACGGGGCGGAGATCGCCGAGGGCACGGCCCCGATGGCGCTCTACGAGGTGCTGATCGACCACCTCGGGCGGGCCGAGCAGTGGGAGCGCCAGGCTCACTACTGCCGGATCGCTGCCGAGCGGGCGGTGACCAGCTTTAACACCGCGGCCGCTCTGCTCCATATCGAGCAGGCGCTGATCGCGGCGCAGGAGCCGGAGCAGCGCTTTAACCTGCTGTTGCTGCGCGTGGCTGTGAACGATTGGGTAGGCAACTATGCCAACCAGGCCGAGGACCTGAACCAGATCCTGGGGCTTGCGCAGCGGCTGGGCGGAGCATTGCGGGCGGCGTATGCCGGGTTGTTCCAGCTGCGCTACCTGCTGATCCTCGGCTGCTTTCAGGCGGCTACAACGCTGTCGGCCGCCCTGGCGCAGCGGCTGCGACGGGCCGAGCGGGGAGCTGACCAGACCACCCGCAGCGAGCTAAGGCTTCTGCGGGCCGCGATCGCCGAGGGTCAAGGCAGCGCGCGGCTGGCGTTGGGGGCAAAGGCCGCCGCCCGCAGCCACCTCAGACGGGCGCTGAGCCTGTGCTGGGCCGTGGCCCCGCTGGCAACCTCGGCGCTCGGGATGATCCCTGTGATCGAGCCGCAGAGCCTGGCGGCCCGCTGCCTGGATCAGCTGGGCGCGCTGGAGCGTGAGGCCGGGCAGTATGAGCAGGCGCTGGCATGCCACCAGCAGGCGCTGGAGCTGGCCCGCGCCGCCGGCGATTGGAGCGCCGAGACGCGGGCACGCAACGCGCTCGGGCGGCTCTTGCTGGCTCGCGGCGAGCTTGAGAGCGCAGACGAGGAGGCCCGGGCGGCCCTGGCGACAAGCAATGTTGTCGGCGACCGGGTGGGCCAGGCCACGGCACTGCAGCTAATGGCGGCACTCGACGCGGCTCGCGGCGATTATGGCGCTGCGGAGCGCCACGCGCATCACGCGGTGGCGATCAGTGCGAATGTGCAGGCGCGGGAGTTGGAGGCGCAGCTCTGGGAGGTCTTGGCGGATCTGGCCCTCGCCCAGGGCAACGCAGAGGAGGCGCTCGCTGCGCGCCAGGAGGCGGAGCGGCTGCGCCGGCCGTGGCTCGGCAACAGTGTCGCCGCGGGGGCCGTGCTGGGCGTGACGTAGTGGCCGTACGGCGTAATCCGTATAGTCCGTAGTCGGTAGTCCGTACAGCGCTATGAGTTGGCGACGCGCTCGACGACCATGGCGATGCCCTGGCCGACGCCGATGCACATGGTGACGAGGCCGAACTGGACAGCGGGGCGACGCTGCAGTTCGTGTACAAGCGTGGTGAGCAGGCGGGCGCCCGAGCAGCCCAGTGGGTGGCCGAGGGCGATCGCGCCACCGTTGGGATTGAGCCGCGGGTCTTCGGGGTCCATATCCCAGGCGCGGAGCACGGCGAGGGCCTGGGCAGCGAAGGCCTCGTTGAGCTCGATCAGGCCGATGTCGCTGAGAGCGAGGCCGGCGCGGGCGAGGGCCTTGCTGGTGGCCGGCACAGGGCCGATGCCCATAAAGCGCGGCGCCACGCCCGCCGTGGCCATGCTACGGATGCGGGCCAGCGGCCTGAGGCCGTGGGCCTGAGCGTACTCGCGGGCCACGAGCAGCACGGCGGCGGCGCCGTCGTTCAGGCTGCTGGAGTTGCCCGCAGTGACGGTGCCGCCGGCCTTGAAGGCGGGTCTGAGGGCGGCAAGCTTCTCCAGCGAAGTGTCGCGCCGCGGGCCCTCATCCTGCTCCACCAACGTCTCGCCCTTGCGGGTCGCGACAGGAACCGGGACGAGCTCGGGCGCGAAGCGGCCGGCGTCCTGCGCTTGGACGGCCTTCTGGTGGCTGGCGAGGGCGAAGCGATCCTGGGCCTCACGGCTGATACGGTTGTCGGCGGCGACCCGCTCGGGATCGTCCTCGTCGGGGGTGATGAGGTGCTGGGCTGCGGCAAGATTCTCAGCGGTGATGCCGAGGGGGTCGGTGTGGCCGAGGGCCTCCATCTTCGGATTGACGAAGCGCCAGCCGAGGGTGGTGTCGTAGGCGGTGAGGTTGCCGGTGGGGAAGCCGCCTGGCGACTTGGGCAGCGCCCAGGGGGCGCGGCTCATCGACTCGACGCCGCCGGCGATATAGGCCTGACCCTCGCCGAGCATGAGGGCGCGGGCGGCCGTTGCGACGGCGTCGAGGCCCGAGCCGCAGAGGCGGTTGACCGTGACGCCGCCAACCTCGACGGGGAAGCCGGCCAGGAGGGCGGCCATACGGGCGATGTTGCGATTGTCTTCGCCGGCCTGGTTGGCGCAGCCCAGTACCACGTCCTCGACATCGACGGCGGGCACCCCTGAGCGCTCCAGCAGGGCGCGCAGCGTCAGGGCCGCCAGGTCGTCGGGGCGCACGGCGCTGAGTGCGCCGCCGTGCCTGCCGATCGGCGTCCGTAGCGCCTCGACGATCCAAACCTCGGTGGGCATTGGATTCCTCTCATACTCCAGGAGGGCGGCCAC
>DAOUGF010000197.1:0-1896 GCA_034429295.1 Chloroflexaceae bacterium | reverse complement strand
GACGTGGTGATCGAGGCCGAGTACACCACCCAGACGGCGCTCCACAATGCGCTGGAAGCCCACGGCGCCACGGCTCAATGGGAGGGCGATCAGCTGAACCTCTGGTCATCGACCCAGGCGATCTTCCAGGTTCGCGAGGATGTTGCCGGCAAACTCGGTATCCCCGAGCACAAGGTGCGGGTGATCAAGCAGCACATGGGCGGCGGCTTCGGCGCCAAGCAGATCGCCTGGAAGCCCGACGTGATCGCCGCGCTGCTGGCGAAGGCCAGCGGTCGCCCCGTGCAGCTCATGCTTGACCGCGCCGGCGAGAATCTGGCGAGCGGCAACCGCAACGCCACCCGCCAGCGGGTGCGGATCGGCGCCAAAAAGGATGGCACGCTCACCGCGATCGAGGCCGAGATCGCCCTGGAGACCGGCGCCTACCGGACGGGCGGCGAGGCCAGCGATGTGGTCGGCATCTACGGCTCGCTCTACCGCTGCCCGAACCTGCGGGCCGAGCAGACCGCCTACTACACCAACGCCGGCCCAGCCGTGGCCTTCCGCGCCCCCGGCTACGTCGAGGGCGCCTTCGGGCTGGAGAGTGCGATGGACGAGCTCGCCCGTGAGCTGAGGATGGACCCCGTGGAGCTGCGCCTGAAGAACTATGCCAGGGAGGATCAGGAGCGGGACAGGCCTTACACCTCGCCCGAGGCGCTTGGCGTCTGCATCGAGCGGGCGGCGCGGGCCTTCGGCTGGGGCGAGCGACGGGAGCGCCCGCAGGGTGGCCCGGTGCGGCGCGGGGTCGGCTTCGCGGCCCACGACTGGATGGGCGGCAAGGGCAACCCGCCGGGTTACGCCACCATCAAGCTGAACAGCGACGGCAGCGTTGACGTAATCACTGGCACCCAGGATATCGGCACGGGCACCCGCACGGCGCTGGCCCAAGTGGCCGCCGAGGCGCTCACCCTGCCGCTGGAGCAGGTTGTGCTGCACCTTGGCGACACGGCGACCGGCCTCTACTCGCCGCCGAGCGCTGGCAGCGCCACCCAGGCCACGATCGGGCCGGCGATCCACGCCGCCGCCGAGGAGCTCAAGCGCCAGCTGCTGATCGCCGCCGCGCCTATGCTGGAGGAGGACCCGGCGCGGCTCACCGTGCGCGACGGCAAGGTTTGCGTGGCCGCCGCACCGGAGAATAGCATCAGCATCGCCGAGATCGCCGGGCGGATCGCACCACACATGCTGCAGGCTCAGGGCGCCCGTGGCCCGAACACGGAGCAGAAGACAATCCACACCGTGGGCGCGCAGTTCGTGGAGGTGGAGGTTGACACGGAGACCGGCGAGGTGACGGTGCTGCGCGTCGTTGCCGCCCACGACGCCGGGCGGATCATCAACCCGCTGTTGCTCGACAGCCAGGTGATCGGCGGCGTCACGCAGGGGCTTGGCCAGGCGCTCACCGAAGAGAGAATTATTGACATAAATCTCGGCGCGGTGCTGAACGCGAACCTGGAGGAGTACAAAGTGCCCACGGTGGCCGACATCCCGCCGATCTCCCACGCCCGCGTCGATCTGCCGGATCTGGAGGCGAACTCGACCGGCGCCAAGGGCATCGGTGAGTCGCCGATCATCCCGACGGCGCCGGCCGTCGCCAACGCGATCTTCGACGCTATCGGCGTCCGGGTCCGCGATCTGCCGCTCTCGCGCCGGCGCATCGTCGCGGCGCTACAGCAGGAGGCCACCGATGCGTGAGTTTGAGTACGCCGCGCCCGCAGGGCTCGATGAAGCGCTGGCCCTGATCGGCGGGGGCGCGCGCCCGCTCGCCGGCGGCACCGATCTCATCCCGCTGATCAAGGCCGATATCCTGGCGCCCGAGCGGCTCATCAGCCTGCGCCGCGCCGAGCTGCCCCGCGGCATCGAGGA
>DAOUGF010000196.1:0-8350 GCA_034429295.1 Chloroflexaceae bacterium | reverse complement strand
GGGGCGCCAGCCCGACAAAACAGCCCGGGTGCAGGGCGCCCACCCTTTGGCAAAACAGCGGGGTGCGGGGCAGCAGCCCCCGACAACACAAGTAGGGCACGGGACGCCAGCCCCGCAAACCTACTCGCCGAGCACCAGGAACGGCGCCGGCGGCTCCTGCGCCAAGCAGGCCCGATTCACGGGCGCGTCGGGCGCATTGAAGAAGCTCACCACCAAGCTGCCCAGGCATGGGCTGGCCAGGCTCGCTGAGTGGCCGCCCCGCGGGTAGATCACCACTTGGGAGCGGGCGAGGGCCGCGCCGGTGTCCCAGGCGTTCTGCGGCGGGGTGATCGGGTCGAGCTCGCCGCCGATCAGCAGCGCGGGCACCTCGCTCCGCACCTGCTGATTCTCCGCCGGGCTCGGGTTGCCCAGACCCCACGCCGCGCAGACCTCGAGGATGGCCTCGTGGAAGCGCGGGTCGATCGCCAGGTCCGCCGTCCGGCGGTTTACATCGCGGGCCGCCACGAAATCCCGTGGTCGCGCGAAGGTCGCGTCCTCATTACACTGCACGGCCACTTGCATACTCAGGGAGACGGGTGCGACGGCGCCCGGCAGCTCCTGGGAGAACAGGGCCGAGGCCAGCGAGGAGAGCAGCGCCAGGTTGCCCTTCGCCGTCTCGCCGATCAGCGCGGGGAGCACTGAGTGCACCTGGGTGATGTAGAGCAATTGGAAGAGCGTCGTGCTGAAGTTCACCCCGCTGAACGGCAGATAGTCGATCACCTCGCCCGTCTCCAGGTTCAGGATCGGCAGCTGCACCGGCTCCGCGTTCAGCCGCGGCACCAGCTCGCCGAAGGTCTGATCGATATTCGGGTAAGCCCGGCCGCAGGCCGCGTCGGCGTTGCAGGCCGCCGCCAGGGCCTGGAGCGAGCGGTTGTAGCTTGCGAAGATCCCGGTGTGGAAATTAGCCTCCAACGGATAGACCGAGTCCAGCACTGCGCTGCGGATCGTCTGCGGGCGGTAGCGCATGATGGTAAGCCCCAGCCGCGTCCCGTAGGAGAAGCCGTAGAGGTTCCAGGACGGATAGCCCAGCGCCACTCGCAAATCTTCGATATCAGCGGCGCTCTCCACGCTGTTGTAGCCGCTCAGGTCCACCCCGGCCGCCCGGTACTGCGCGCCGCAGGCGATCAGCTGGTCGGTGAACGCCTGGAGCACGGCGGGTCGCTCCTGGACCGTGACGCTCAGCGGGAAGAGGCTGCCCGGCTGAGTCGGCGCCGCAAAGCCGCAGTTCAGGGCGGGGCGCGAGTAGCCGGTGCCTCGCTGGTCCATAAAAACGACGTCCCGCTCGGCCAGGATCGGCGCGAGGAGCTGCCCGGCCAGCGCGGCGATCGGCAGGGAGGGCTCGCCTGGGCCGCCGCTCAGCAAGATCACCGGGTCAGGCCGCGGGTTCGGGCTGCTCGAGCGGAGGATCGCCACAGCCAGCTGGATCGTGCGGCTCCCCGGCTTCTGCCGCGACTCCGCCACCGTCAGGTAGCCGCAGTCCACGCGGACGCCCTCGGGGAAGGCCAGGGGGCAGGCCGCCGGTGCGAACGAGCCGGGTGTGGCGCCTTGGGCCACCACCGGCGTAGCCGGCGGGAGCAGCAGCAGGGCGAGCAGACAGGCGAGCAGGGCGGAGCCGAGCCTGAGACCGGGCGACCCACGGCCTGGCCGTTTCACGATAGCCATGTGCTTCCTTTTCTTCATACGTCGCCGCTAGCGACAACGAGGAAAACGTTCATGGCTTATCGCTACAGGATCTATGCCTAAGCGCAGCCCCACCTAATGGTGCGCGCCAGAGATCTCGCTCCCGCCGCTGACGCGACGCCCCCGCTCCTACGCAGGAGCGGGGGCCAGAAAGCGAGGGCTTCTTCCCTTTGGTTTGAGCTACGGCCTCCCGCCCGGCGGCGGCAGCGGCTGAGGCAGCGAGGGGGGCAGCGGCTGGGGCTCCGGCTGGGGTGCCGGGGGCTGGGCCTCAGGTGGGGGCTCCTGAGATGGAGGCGCCGTCGGCTCAGGCTCGGGCGGCGGCTCCGCCGGCTCATCCTCGGGCGGCGGCTCGCTCCCAGGAGGCGGCTGCGGCGCCTCCTCGGGCGCCCGCACGCCGAGGACTACTGTCGTACCGGGCAAAATCCAGTCGCCCGCCGCCGGCAGCGTGCTCACCACCGAGTACGGCACATACTGATCGAACAGCTCCGGGATGCGATCGCGGGTCTGGTAGTCCACATAGACCATGCTGGCCGGCACACCGAGCGAGGCCAACAGTTCCTTGGCCTGGTTCTCGCCGAGGCGCTTGAGGTCTGGCATGAGGATCGCCCCGGCCACCGGCGGCTGCGGCACCGGCGGCTCGAACATCGCCGCCTCGCAGACCGGTAGATTATCGATCTCGATCCCGGCCGAACCGCCCTGCCACTCGTAGCGCACCCGCACGTCGGGGTCTGGCGGCGGCATGTTCCAGATGTAGACCGTGCGGCGCAGGCCCTCGGGGTACTCCACGCCCTCCACCGGGCGGCAGTAGTTGCCGGGCGGTAGCCCCTGCTGCTCCGCTTCCTCCTCACCCTCGGCCCGCTCGGGCGGGGCGACGATCCGCAGCTGCCCGTCTTCCGTCCACTCCTCCTCCGTCGGGATGCGCACCACCGTCACCCGCTCGAAGGCATCGCAAGGGATGCGCAGGTCGCGCAGCCGGGCGTCGAGGGCGGGGCCTGGCTCCAGGCTCACCGTGGTGCTGATCAGCCTGGTGAGCATGGTGCGGGAGAACAACTCCGTGTCGTAGCCCCCGTAAGGGCCAGGCAGGGGGCAGATGTTCTTCCGCAGCACGCTGCCGTCCTCCGGCAGCCGGAACTCGGTCGGGATCACGCCGTCGGCGTAGGGCGCGGCGAAGAGCGCACGGTAGCGCGGCCGCTCTTGGATCCAGCGGAACAGCTCCTCCATCACGTTCCGCCAGATGATGCCGCCGCCCGCGAGGCTCTCCACCTTCGCCGTGGGCTCATTATTGTTGTTCCCCGTCCAGACGCCCACCGTCACGAAGGGAGTGTAGCCAGCGGCCCAGGCGTCGCGCCAATCGTTGGTTGTCCCGGTCTTCACCGCGGCCGGCAGCGAGAGCTTGAGTGGGCTGTTCAGACCCCATATCGCCTGCCGGGCCCGGTCGTCGCTGAGCATATCGCTGATAATCGCGACGAGCGACGGGTCCACCACCTGCTCGCCCGGGTTGGGCAGAAACTCCTCAAGCACCCTGCCGTCGGCGTCGGTGATCTTCAGCACGGAGACGGGCGGGTAGTAGCGGCCGCCGCTGGCCAGCGTGTTGTAGGCCGTCGTCAGCTCGAGGGGAGTAACCTCGCCGCCGCCTAGGGTGAGCGAGAGGCCGTAGAAATCCTTGCCCCGCTTCAGGCCGCTCTTGATGCCCACCCGATCGAGCAGGTTGAGGGTGTTGTCGATGCCGGCAAACTTGAGCGCCTTCACCGCCGGGATGTTCAGCGAGTTGGCCAGCGCGGTGCGGATGCGCACCGGGCCGTTGAAGCGGCCGTTGTAGTTGAGCGGCGTGTACCACTCGCCGGTGCCGCTGGCCGACACAGGGAAATCGGTGGGCACATCCCAGATCACCGTCTCCGGGTTCATGCCCTGCTCCATCGCTGCCAAGTAGGTGAAGGGCTTGAGCGCCGAGCCGGGCTGCCGCTCGCGGGTGGCCACATTCACCTGGCCGTCGAGCACGTTGCCCCGCTCGCCTGGCGTGGTCGTGGGCTTGACGGCGTTATAGTCGATGCTGCCGACCATCGCGAGGATCTGGCCGGTGTTCGGCTGCATCACTACCACGGCGGCGTTGTGGATATTGCGCTCCTCCAGCTCGCTGATCCGCTCGGCGGCCTTCTCCTGCACCATCCGCTGCAGGTCGAGGTCGATGGTGGTGGTGATCCGCAGGCCACCGCCGAAGAGCGCCTCCTGGCCGTAGCGTTCCTGCACCAGATCGCGCACATAGAAGACGAAGTGTGGCGCGTTGAGCGGCACCTCCTGCGGGGCAAAGCGCAGCGGCTCGGCGAGCGCCCGCCGGGCCTCGGCCTCCGTCACATAGCCGTCCTCGATCATGCGCCGCAGCACCGCCACCTGCCGCCAGCGCGGCGCGCTGATATCTGGGGGCAACTCATAGTCGGGTCGCTCCCAGCCGGGCCCCAGCACGACACCGGGCAGGTAGCCGCCCTGCTCGTCCCGCTCCAGATAGTTGATCGGGTTGTAGACGCTCGGCAGCTGGGGGAGGCCGGCGAGCAGCGAGGCCTGGTTCAGGTTGAGGTCGCGGGCGTGCACGCCGAAGTAGACCTCGCTGGCCGCCTCGATGCCGTAGGCCAGGTTGCCGTAGAAGTTCTCGTTGAGGTACAGCTCCAGCACCTCGTCCTTCTCATAGAGCTCGTCGAGCTTCTGGGCGAGGATGATCTCCTTGATCTTGCGCTCGTAGCGCCGCTCGGGCAGCCGCTCCTCAGGGGTGAGCACATAGTTCTTGATCACCTGCTGGGTGATCGTAGAGGCGCCGCCAGTCTCCTCGCCGGCCTGCAGACTGCTGATCAGCGTCCGCACAATGCCGTTGAGATCGATGCCGGGGTTGGTATAGAAGGTCTTATCCTCGATCGCGACCGTCGCGCTGATCACCAGCGGCGAGATCTCGTCGATCGAGACGTTGGTGCGCTTGCCGGCGTCGAAGAACTCGTAGAGCAGCGTGCCGTTCCGGTCGTAGATCCGCGAGGTCTGAAACAGCTCGCGCTCTTCCAAGGCCTCAAGACGCGGCGCAAGGCTCGCTGCGGTGCTGGCGTAGGCGCTGTAGGCTGTGCCAAGCACAGCGAAGGCGGCCGCAGCCGCGCTCAGAACAAGGAAGGCGAGGAATTGGCCGCCGAGGCGTCCGATCTTCGGCCCTACCGCCGGCGCCGGGCGCCCCCGCAGCAGGCGCGGGTAGGCGGGGCGACGGGGCACTGGCTGGCCGCTATAACTTCTGCGCACGTGGCGATCGCGAAACATTGTATGGCTTCTACTATGATTACTGCTACCGATCGATGATCGCCCAAGTATATCACGCCGTCTCTGAAGCCCTCCTGAGATCAGCGTGAGCCATATGCCGCCGATTCCACAGTGTCAAGCGCAACAGCATATGTTAAAATGATATCAGGCGCCCCCATGGCTGCAGGTTACACGCGCGCATGCTCAGATCGCTGATCAATCAGCGTCTTGGACGCTATTATATCAAGGAGTTGCTCGGCCGAGGCGGTATGGCTGCGGTGTATCGCGCCACGGATACCGTGCTGCAGCGCGATGTGGCGCTCAAGATCCTCTATCCCCAGTACAGCGACGACGCGGCCCTCGTCGAGCGCTTCCAACGCGAGGCCGTGACCGCCGCGGCCCTCGAGCACCCCAATATCGTCTCGGTCTACGACGTTGGCGAGCAGGACGGCATGGCCTATATCGCCATGCGCCTCCTGAGCGGCGAGACGCTGCAAGATCGACTCCAGGCCGCGGGCCGGATCGACCTCGACGAGCTGCTCACCATGCTCGCGCCCGTGGCCGCCGCCCTCGACTACGCCCACGCCCGCGGCGTGGTCCACCGCGACATCAAGCCGGGCAACATCTTCCTCCACGCCACGCCCGACGGCCTGCGGGTGATGCTCACCGACTTCGGCATCGCCAAGCAGCTCGACACGCCCGGCCTCACCACCACCGGGGCCCTGATGGGCACGCCCGACTATATGGCCCCCGAGCAGATCAGCGGCCGCCCGGTGGACGGCCGCACCGATGTCTACGCCCTCGGGATGCTGGCCTACCGGGCCCTCACCGGCCGACGGGCCTTCGAGGGCAGCACACAGGAAGTGCTGCTCGGCCACCTCTACGAGCGCCCGACGCCGCCCTCTCAAGTCAACCCGGCGTTGCCCCCCGCCATCGACGCGGTGCTCGATAAGGCCACCGCCCGCGACCCTTCCGAGCGCTACCCCAGCGCGGGCGCCTTCATCCAGGCCCTCCGTCAGGTCGCCCGCGGCGCCACCCCAAGCACCGCAGCCGGCACCGCCGTGGGCTTACCACCGGCCCTCGCCCGCCCACCCCAGGCCCCAGCCCGCCCGCCGCCCACCGAGCAGCGAACCGCCCCACAGTACATCCGCAGGCCTCCGTCTCCCGCCCCCGCCGCAGCCGCCGTCGCAGCCACCGCAGAGACGAGCGGTAGGGCCACTATCCCCCCGGCAGCCCCACCCGCCAACGCCGCTCCCTGGCTCGCCGCGATCCTCTTCGCCCTGATCGCCGGCGGCCTCGCCGTGGCCCTGATCTTCACCCTCGGCCGCCAGGGCAACGGAGTTGGCGGCGCCCCAACACCCCTGCCACCAGAGACACCCGTGGCCGCCGCGCCGACGGAGAGCCCAACCCTGGAGCCACCAACAGCCACATCGGAGCCACCCACGGCCACCGCCGAGTCGAGTCCAACCTCCACCGCCGAGCCAAGCCCCACCACCGAGCTAAGCCCCACCACCGAGCCCACCCGCGCTCCCACCAGTCCGCCTCCGCCTCCGCCCACCGTGGCCCCGCCCACGGCGACGCCAAGCCCCACGGTTACGGAGACACCAAGCCCCACGGTTACGGCGACGCCCAGCCCCACGGCCACGGAGACGCCCAGCCCGATCGCCGACTGCGACGATGAGCTGATGGCCGGCGGCTTCGGGCGCATCTACTTTGATCATGTCGAGGTGCGCCTTGGCCTCGGCTGCCCACTCGAGCGGGAGGAGCCCGGCCGCGGCTCCATACAGTTCTTCGAGAACGGCACCATGTTCTATTGGGATGAGCGCAACGACCCGCCGAAAGACGACTATATTTATGTCTTCTACGGCCTTGACGAGGGGCGTTATGATGAGTTGCCCCCCGAGGCCGTGGCGGACTACCCCGAGCCGCCATCTGGAGAGGACCCGAACCAGCCCGTTCGCGGCTTCGGGCGAGTCTACTTCGGTAAGCCGGGGACGGCAGAGCTGCTCGGGGAGTGGACCAGCCCTGAGATCGAGCTCAGGGGCAACCGGCTGGGAGTGATCCAGCTGTTCGAGCAGGGCATGATGATCTACACGCCGATCTACGAGCACACAGAGCTACCTGCTATCTTTGTGCTATACAATAATGGACAGTTTGAGCGCTTCGACGACCCCTCTGGCGGGTGACGCGCGGAGGACGAGATGACACAGGTGGCCACCCGACAAGCTACAACCCTCTCCGAGCCGGCCCTGCTGCCGCTGAAGCTGACGCCGCCCGCCGCGCGCAGCGAGGCGCTGCTGCGTCCGGATCTCCAGGCGCTGCTCGCCGAGGTGCGCCTGCGGCCAGCCACCCTGGTGATCGCCCCGGCCGGCTACGGCAAGACTACTCTGCTCGCCCAGTGGGCCGCCGAGCTCCAGCGCACCGGCGCCAATCTCTCTTGGATCGGCCTCGACGCCGATGACCAGAGCCCTTCGCTGCTCCTCGCCTACTTGGTGCGCTCCTTCCAGCGCCACCAGCCCGAGGTCGGCGAGGTGGCCTGGCGCATCCTTCACTCCGCCGCCGACCTCGAGCGAGATTGGCCGGCGGTGGCCGGCGCCCTGCTCAGCGACCTCCAGAGTTCCCTCACCGCCCCCACCTTCCTGATCCTCGACGATGTACACCTGATCGCCGACGGCCCGATCACCGCTGGCCTGCTCGGCTACCTGCTGCGGGCCGCGCCCCCCGCGCTTCATATCGTGATCGCCTCGCGCCGCCCGGTAGACGTCGCCCCGATCCCGCGCATGCGAGCCGCCGGCGACCTAGTGGAGGTTGAGGCGGGCGACCTCTCGCTCACCAGGGCCGAGGCCGCCGAGCTGCTCGCCCGCTCCGGGGTGACGCTGAGCGATAGCGAGCTCGACCTGCTGCTGCAGCGCACCGAGGGCTGGGTGCTGAGCGTACAGCTCGCCGCTCGCGCCCTGGCCCGCCAGGCCCCCGGACAGCGCCTAGCCTACCTGGAGACGCTCGACAGCAGCCAGCGCAGCCTCTTCGACTACCTGGCCTCCGAGGTGCTCGCCAGCCTGCCGGCCAACCTGATCGACTTCCTCTCGCGGGCCGCCCTGGCCGAGCAGTTCGATGCGTCGATAGTGGCCGAGGCCCTCGGTCGCCCCGACGCCGAGGCGCTGATCAATCGCTCGTTGCAGCTCGGCCTGCCCCTCACCCCGGTGGATGTGGGCGACGGCCAGCCTGTGAACTACCGCTTCCACCCGCTCTGGAGCCGCCTGCTCCGCGAGCGCACCGGTCTACTCCTCGGCGGGCCCGAACTGGCGGGACTGCACCTGCGCTACGGCGAGGCCTTCGAGCGCCGCGGCAGGCTGGAGGCCGCCCT
>DAOUGF010000195.1:0-11203 GCA_034429295.1 Chloroflexaceae bacterium | reverse complement strand
CTCTGGCGCAATCCCGGCGAGATCCCGGGGAACGGCAAGGACGATGACAACAACGGCTTTGTGGACGACCTGCACGGCTGGAACTTCCTCGCGACCAACGCCGACCTGAGCGACACCAACGGCCACGGCACGCAGGTGGCCGGCGTGATCGCGGCGACCACCAACAACGGTCAGGGCGTGGCCGGCCTCTGCGGCGGCTGCTCGCTGATGGTGCTCAAGGTGCTGCGGGCCGACGGCACCGCCAACTACTCCGATATCGCCGCCGCCATCGGCTACGCCGCCCAGAAGGGCGCCGACGTGATCAACCTGAGCTTGGGCGGCACGAGCGACTCGGCGGCCCTACGCGCCGCGGTCGCCGCCGCCGCGCCCACAGCGGTGATCGTCGCCGGGGCCGGCAACAACAACAGCAACGCGCCTTTCTACCCGGCCGCCTACGATGAGCATGTGCTGGCGGTGACCGCCACAGGCCCCAGCGACACGAAGGTCGCCAGCGCGAACTACGGCGCCTGGGTGGATGTTGCCGCCCCCGGCGAGCAGATCTACACCACCTACGACGGCGGCGACTACGGCGTCTCCTCGGGCACCTCCCTCGGCGCCCCCTTCGCCAGCGGTCTCGCCGGCCTGCTCGTGAGCGCCCGGCCAAGTTGGTCGCCCGCCGACGTGCGGGCGCAGATCATCCGCACCGCGAGCAACATCGACACGGCCAACCCCGGCTTCGCTGGGCAGCTTGGGCGCGGCCGGATCGCTGCCGACGCCGCCCTTACCACCACGCCGGCCCCTCAGCTGCAGGTGGCCTCGATCGTCGTCAACGGGCAGCCCGGCGGGCGGCCTGAGCCCGGCACCGAGGCCCAGGTGCTGGTGACGCTGGCGAACGGCTGGGCCACTCTCACCAGCGCCCAGGGCACCCTCGGCGGCGGCGGCGTCACCCAGGGCAGCGCCACCTTCGGCACCGTGCCGGCCCTCGGCAGCGCCACCGCGAGCCAGGCCTTCCGGGTGAACGTGCCGGCGAACGCGGGTTACAACAAAGCCCTGGCCTTCACCCTCCGCGTCACCGGAGCGGGCGGCTTCAGCGCCGATCTCCCCGTGACCATCACGACCGCGCCCGGCATCACCGACGCGCCCGCCACGATCAACACCCAGACCTGGACCGCCGACCGCGTCTACCGGGTGAACGGCGAGGTCGGCATCCCCTCAGGCCAGACCCTAACGATCCAGCCCGGCACCGTGGTGCGCTTCGCCGAGAACGCGAAGCTGCGGGTGCAAGGCATACTGATCGCCGACGGCACAGCCGAGCGGCCGATCATCTTCACCAGCCAGGATCCCAGCAAGGACTGGGCGGGGATCGTCTTCGAAGACAGCAGCGTAGACGCGAGCCTCGATGATGCCTGGGCCTACCAGAGCGGCTCGATCCTGCGCCACGCGGTGGTGGAGAACAGCAGCGTAAAGCTCAACCAGGCCGCGCCGTACATCGCCAACAGTAGCTTTCAGTTCAGCGACCAGCTGTACTACGACAGCTCCATGATATACACCTACGGCCTGATCGGTGACCCCACCGGGCGGCTTGTAGTCAGTGAGAACACCTTCCACGGGCTGCCTGTATCGCTGCACTTCATGTATGGCGGGAGCGCGGGCCGCTTTACCGACAACACGGTACTGAATAGCGCGGTGTCATTCGGCAGCAGCGCCGACACGCCCCTCACCATCAGCGGCAATCGAATTACCAGCAGGAGCCAGAACGCCATGGGCTCCGCCCTGAACGCCTCCGGCGCCCTGACGGTGACAGGCAACTTCGTACAGGGTGGGCCGCTCAGCCTTCAGAACAGCAGCGTCATGACTGTAACCTCAGTCGTGGCCCGAGGCAACCTGGTGAGCGGCTCCAGCGGGGCCGGCATCCACGCGCAGCTGATCGGCCTCACGACACCGGATGCCAGCTTCATCATCGAAGATAACACCCTGATCGACAATGCTGAGGCAGGTATCGCTGTCAACGCCTATGCCACGGGCGGGAGCGGCCCCATGCCGCTGACCATCCGCCGCAACAACCTGATCCCCGCCGAGGGCAGCTTCGCCCTGCGCCTCAGCGACGACTTCACCTTCCCGGTAAACGCGCAAGAGAACTACTGGGGCACCAGCGATCCCGCGGCGATCGCGCAGCGCATCTACGACGGCAACGACAAGTTCGGGCTCGGCATCGTGAACTTCCAGCCGTTCCTGACCGCGCCCGTCGCCATCGCCCCTGCCTTCGTCGAGCGGGTGACCGTCAGCCCCGACACCACCCTCGGCATCCAGACCGGCACCTTCGATGTGCGCTTCAGCCGGCCGATGGACACGTCCACCACGCCCGCGCTGCGCTTCTACGACGCCCGGCGCGGGAGCTTCGAGCAGTACTCATTGCCCGAAGGCGTCATGGACGGCCCGATCGCCTTGGACTCCAAGGGCCTGATGTGGCTAGCCGGCTATGGGAAGCTCTTCAGCTACGATGGGCAGAAGTGGCAGCCCCACGAGGTCAGCCTCGATTCGAATATGCCTACCCCCACGCCCAGCGGCCTCGCCATTGGCCCGGACGATGTGAAGTGGATGAGCACCTGGGATGGCTTGCTGAGCTTCGACGGGCAGCAGTGGGGCTACTATCAAGTGCCGCCATGTTCACCGACGGGGCCCTGCATGGCCATGAACTACGCTATAGTGGCCGCCAGTCCTAACGGCGACATCTGGATCGCGGGCAACAACCCGACCCCAACGGGCTCGGAGATCGGGTTCGGCCGCTTCGCCGACGGAAAGTGGACACTCTATCGCGCCGGGAGTAACGGCATCCCGAAGGGCCCGGGAATCTCGCAGATAGCCGTTGACCCGCAGGGCGTGCTTTGGGCCAGCCTCTCAACTAATAACGCCAACACGCCTAACCTGCTCCGCTTCGACGGACAAACCTGGAGCAGCTTCAAGGTCGCTCCCAGCCAGGACATTGGCCTCTGGACAGTGTCAGGCATAGCCTTCGACCTCGACGGCAGCATCTGGGTGCGGATCGCCTCGACGCTCGCCCACCTGGAGGGTGACACCTGGCAGTACTACACTGCTCCGATGGAAATGTACGGCATTTTCTCGGGCGGCCTGGCCATCGACAAAAACGGCACGAAGTGGCTGGGCAATAACATGTTACTTGCCCTGGTTAGCTTCGACGGGAGCACCTGGCGCACCTACCAGGCGAGCGCCAATGGAAACTTCGGCTCACAGCTTATTGTGGATCAGGAGGGGCACAAGTGGTCCACAGGAAACCTGTTTACCCCCACGATCGTGGTCTTCCGTGACGGCTACGACACTACCTTGCCCACAGGCACTTGGCTCGATGAGCGGACATATCGGGCCAACGTTGAGATCACCTCGCTGGTGGACCGCGGCCAGAAGCGGCTGGAGGTGACGGGCGCCGCCGATAGCAGCGGCATGCCGGTCGCCGATAACAGCCACACCACCTTCACGGTGGACTACGCGGGCCAGGTGAGCGATCGCACCCCGCCGCTCACGCCGTACGTCTTCGCCAGCGGCCTGAGCGGCGACGCCACCAAGGTGGCGATCCAGTACGCTGTGAACGACGCCGAGTCGGCGGTGGACCGGGTGCGCTACGCTATCGGCAGCAGCCCCGAAAGCGGCGACATCGTCAGCTGGACGGAGCTGGAGGAGGGCGCCCGCGCCCAGACTCTGGCCTCGCTCACAGCGGTGAGCGAGCTCCAGCGGAGCGGCCTTGGCCTGACCGCGGGCCGCACCTACTACGTCTCGTTCCAGGCCCGCAATACCGGCGGCCTCTGGAGCCCGATAGCGGTGAGCGCCTTTATCGCAGGGCAGGTGACTAATCCTCGCCCCTACATCTCTGCCTTGGGCCCGTCGCAGGGGCGCGTCGGGGCTAGTGACCTCGAGCTCACCATCCACGGCTACGGCTTCATGCCAGAGTCGGTGGTGCTGTGGAACGGCAAGCCCCGTGAGACGACCTACGTGAGCGCGAGCGAGCTGCGAGCGACGATCCCCGCGAGCGACTTGGCTGCAGCCGGCAAGGCCGCGATCAGCGTGCGGAACCCGGAGCCGGGCGGCGGCGATAGCGACCCCGCCACCTTCCCCATCAGCGACAGCTGGGTCGGCAGCCTCTACCAGATCAGCCTGCCGCTGGTCCGACGGTAGGGCCAGCATCGGTAGAGCGCACGAAGGGCCCCGCCAGGACATTCCTGGCGGGGCCCTCATCATAGGCCGGGACGCCGAGCTACTTGGGCATCAGCCCTCCTCGCTGCCGATGGGTCGTCAGGTAGACAAGCGGCCCTTTGCGACAGCGGATGGCCCGCGCGGCGCCCCGCGGGACGACCAGGATCACGCCCGGGCCGAGGGCATGCGGCTCGCCATCGACCATCAGCTCGCCCTCGCCCTCGAAGACCGCCAGCAGCACATCCAACTCGGCGTTGATATGCTCAGGGATGCCCTGGCCCGCCGAGAGGCACATCAGATTGACATTCAGCTGCTCGCAGTTAAGGCTCCAGATGGCGCCGTCGTAGCGGGCGTGCCGCAGGGCCTCCGCCACGTTGATGATGCCCTCAGGTGACAGTCCCAATTCGTTCCTCCAACTCCTGTATCTGTCGTGCCCGTGGCGCCTCGGCCCACGATAAGGGCCGCCACCTCTCGCGGCCACTATACCAGGGCCTGCGCGGGCCGCTGTAACTTTTCTCACGCCCTCACTGCGATGGCCGGCGCTCATTGTGAGAAAAGTTACAGGCAGTGGGGCTGCCGGCGGCTATGCTTGCCGGCATGACACCAACTTCACCACCTTCCCATCCCGCCGCCCTCGTCGCCCGCGCGGCAGTAGCGGCCGGCGTGCTCACGCTGCTTCTGAGCAGCCTCTGGGGTGGGCTGCTGCGCATGGGCTGGGCGCTACCGACGCCGCAGGCGTCCGTGGCCGCCCTGCACGGCCCACTGATCGTCTGTGGCCTGCTCGGCACGGTGATCGGGCTGGAGCGCGCGGTGGCTCTCGGCAGGCCCTGGGCCTTCGCCGGGCCGCTGCTCAGCCTGGCCGGCGGCTTCGCGATGCTCATCGGGGCGCCCACCAGCCTCGCCGCGCTGCTGATGGCCGGAAGCAGCCTCGGGCTGCTGGCGGTGTTCGTGGCGGTCCTCCGCCGCCAGCCGGCCCGCTTCACCATCACGATGAGCCTCGGCGCCGCAGCCTGGCTTGGCGGCAATCTGCTCTGGCTGGCTGGCCGGCCCTTCGCCCTGGTCGCGCTCTGGTGGGCCGGCTTCCTGATCCTCACGATCGTGGGCGAGCGCCTCGAGTTGGGGCGGCTACGGCAACTCCCGCCGCGGGCGCTGTGGGCCTTCACTCTCGGAGCGGGCGCGCTGCTAGCCTCACTCGTCATGGCTCTCGTGCACCTGGAGCTTGGAGTGCGGCTGGCGGGGGCGAGCTTTCTCGCGCTCGGCGCCTGGCTGCTGCAGTACGACATCGCCCGCCGCACGGTGCGCCGCGACGGCATACCACGCTTCAGCGCGATCGCCATCCTCTCGGGGAGCCTCTGGCTCGCCGCAGGTGGAGCGTTGGCTCTGGCGGTGGGCGCGGTCTACGCCGGCCCGCTATACGATGCGCTGCTCCACGCAGTGTTCGTCGGCTTTGTCTTCGCGATGATCTTCGGCCACGCGCCGATCATCGTGCCGGCCTTGCTCAAGCTCCCCTACAGCTTCAGCCGCTGGAGCTACCTGCCGCTCATCCTGCTCCACGCCTCGCTCGTTGTACGCCTGAGCGGCGATCTGGCTGCTATCGGCGCTGTGCGGCGCTGGGGCGGCATGCTCAACGCCATCGCGATTCTGCTCTTCGTGCTGCTCACGGCCGCGAGCGTCGTGCGCGCCCGCCGCTGATCGGGGCCACGACTCGGCGGCCCGCGACGACAACTTGGTTATGGTCTCGCAACAATCGGCGGATGGGGCCATTTCCTGTGAGATTTATCACATTTATTCGGGAGCCGCAGCCGTATCCTGGGTTCAACAAGGCAATCAAGCGACGGCTCTACCGCACCAGTAGCGTCCACGCACGGCCCGCCGCAATACAGATCTTCAGAGGAGTTAATCCAATGTTTACCCGGAGACCATCCATCACCGCCCGCGCCGGCGCCCTGGCCGCGACCCTGCTTCTCGCCACCGGCCTGACGGCATGCGCGGATGTGACGCCGGCCGCCATGCGCACCGAGGCCGTCCCCGGTATTGTCATCGCCCCGCCTCCGGCTGCCCCCGGCGTCGCCGTCGCCAAGCCCGCCGCTGAGCCCGTTGCCGTTCAGCAGGATCATGCCCAGCACACAACCGCCGCTGAGCCCGCCGCTGCCCAGCCCGCCGCCGCCCTGGAGGTGCTGGAGTTTCGCGCCTTCGAGATGGGCTTCGAGCCCGCCGAGGTGACGGTGCCGGCCCCTGGCCGCTACAGCGTCCGCCTCATCAACGAGGGCCTCCTGCCCCACGACATCACCTTCGCCGACGGCACCCGCATCGTCGCCAACCCCGGCGAGACCGTCGAGGGCGAGGTCGAGATCCCCGAGGGCGGCTTGGGCTTCATCTGCTCCGTACCCGGCCACGAAGCCGCCGGCATGGTCGGCCAGGTTCTCGTTGAAGGCCAAGAGATCGCCGCCGCCAGCCACGACGACCACGGCGGCCCGGCGCCTGAGACCGACGTCGCCGCCGACCCGAACGCCCCGGACCCCGTCTACTACGACCCCACGGCGCCGGCTCTGGCTGAAGGCACTGTCCACGACATCGTCCTCGAGACGATCGAGAAGGAGATGGTCGTGGCCCCCGGCTATGTCCAGAAGGTCTGGACCTTCGGCGGCACCGTCCCCGGCCCGGTCATCCGTGTCAAGGTCGGCGATACCGTCCGCATCCACCTCAAGAACCCCAGCTCCAGCGAGGTGCCCCACTCGGTCGATTTCCACTCCTCGATGGTGGCTTGGAACGACGAGATGACCAGCATCCTCCCCGGCGAGGAGAAGATCTACGAGTGGAAGGCTGAGTACGCCGGGGTCTGGATGTATCACTGCGGCACCGCGCCGGCCCTACACCACATCGCCAACGGGATGTACGGGATGGTGATCGTCGAGCCCGAGGGCGGCCTGCCCCCTGTGGAGAAGGAGTTCGCGCTGGTGCAGAGCGAGTGGTACCTCGGCCCGCAGGGCGAGGTGAGCAGCCTCGAGAAGGCCGCCGCGGCAGCGCCCGCGCCCGACTTCGTGATGTTCAACGGCGTCGCCAACCAGTACGCCGAGGAGCCGATCAAGGTTGAGACAGGCGAGCGGGTGCGCGTGTTCGTCCTGAACGCGGGGCCGAGCGTGGACAGCTCGTTCCACATCGTGGGGACGATCTTCGACACCGTGATCAAGGAGGGCGTGAGCCTGCTGCGAGGCAACGAGGGGAATTGGGGCTCGCAGGCCGTGGACCTCGCGCCAGCCCAGGGCGCCATCGTGGAGTTCGAGCTGGCGGAGGATGGGCTCTACCCGGTGGTGACCCACGCCTTCAACTTCGTCGGCCGCGGCGCGCAGGGGATGTTCCAGGCCGGCGACGGCGACCCCCTGAACTGACCCTGGCCTCCGGAGGGGCACTCAAGGGAGCTGCCCCTCTGAAGGTTCGCCCGAGGCGCCAGGGCGGCGCGACCACGACGTCGTGCCGCCCCTGAACACGCACAGGAGAGAGAGTTGGGCGGCGCGAAGACGAGATCAGGGCGCCGCCAGAGGAGTAACGCGGCGCGAGCTGCGCCGCGCGGCTGAAGAGGAGCCAGTGATGACGACCACAACGCTTGTGCACGAGAACGAGACGCTGAACGAGCTTGTTGCCCGCGCGCCTGAGGCCCTACCGGTGCTGCAGCGCTATGGGCTAGACACCTGCTGCGGCGGCGCGCTGTCGCTGGCCGTGGCCGCCGAGCACCACAACCTGAACCTGGCCGAGCTGCTGACGGCGCTGCGGGAAGCGCTCGGCGAGCAGGTGATCGATGTGCGCACCATCGCGCCCCGCGAGCGCCACCCGCTGATTTTCCAGACCTTCGACGCCCTCGGCGCCGGCGAGGCGTTCACGCTGGTGAACGACCACGACCCCAAGCCGCTGTTCTACCAGTTCAGCGCCGAGCGCTCGGGCGCCTTCACCTGGACCTACATGGAGCAGGGGCCCGAGATCTGGCGCGTGCGGATCGGCAAGCCGTAAAAGCGAAGGCGCATACCATCACGGGGGCGATGCCGCAAGGCCTCGCCCTCTTAATTTTTGCGCCGGTTGGGCCACAGGGTAGGGCGGCGCTGCTGCGACCGTGGCCAGGCTCAGATGCTAACTCTGTGGTACTACTCTCTTGATATGGTAAGGGAAGAAAATTCCGCGCCTCTCGAGGTAGCCATCACCACCTATAGCAAAGGCATCCTGTATGACGCCCGATAACCAGAACGCCCAGAGCCAGAACGCCGACGCCAGCCTGCAGCAGGGTGTGCCGTTCGAGCAGCTGTTCGACCTGATCCCGACGGGCATCGCGGTCTGGCGCCTGGATCAGCCCGACGATCCAACATCGCTGCGCCTCGTCGCCGCGAACGCGGCTTCGGCGGCCCAGCTCGGGATAGACCTGCGCCTCCTGATCGGCCAGCGGATGTTGGAGGTCTTTCCAACTACCCCCAGGAAACAGCTAGACCTCTATGCTCAGGTGGTCAACGCTGGCCAGGCGCAGAACCTCGGCGAGGTCAGCTTCGACGACGGCAACGGCGGGGCGGTGATTTACGAGATGCATCTCATTCCGCTCCGCGACCGCCACCTCTGCGTCATCCACACGGACGTCACCGAGCGCAAGCGCGCCGAGGAGGCGCTGCGCCAGAGCATGCAGCTGGAAGAGACGCTGCGGGCGCAGAACGCGGCCCTGGCCGAGCTCTCCACGCCGCTCATCCCGATCAGCGATGAGGTGACGGTGATGCCCCTGATCGGGGCAGTGGACTCGCGACGGGCGCAGCAGGTGGTGGAGACTCTGCTGCAAGGGATCGCCGAGAGCAGGGCCCGCGTGGCCATCCTCGACATCACCGGCGTGCCGGTGGTGGACACGCAGGTCGCCAACGCGCTGATCCGGGCGGCCCAATCGGTGAAGCTGCTGGGCGCCCAGGTGATCCTCACCGGCATCCGCCCCGAGGTGGCGCAGACGCTCGTCGGGCTCGGCGCCGACTTGAGCGCGATCACCACCCGATCCAGCCTGCAGAGCGGGATCGCCTTCGCCACACAGGGGCATTAGGGCCCGTACAGCGTAGTCCGTAGTCGGTAGTCCGTACAGCGAGCCAGAGAGCCAGGCGACCTTTTTGGTCGCCTGGCTCTTCGCGTTCCTTCCGCCCGCTCGCCCCGCTCGCCCCGCTCGCCCTTCCGCCTTCCGAGCCTCTTCCGCCCCGGCGCCTCTTCCGCCCTCCGAGCCTCTTCCGCCCCGGCGCCCCTTCCGCCCCGAAAGCTTGGAGCTTTCGGGGCGGGGAAAAGGCGCTTTACGGGGCGGAATGGTGCCTCTCGGGGCGGGAGGCGCCTTGCGGGGCGGGGAAAGAGTGCTTTACGGGGCGGGAGGCGCCTTGCGGGGCGGGGAAAAGGCGCTTTACGGGGCGGAATGGTGCCTCTCGGGGCGGAAGGGAGAGGCCCTGGTTGCGCCAGCGCCCATAGGGTATGATAGAGTCCCTGTGTGCGGCGCAGGCCATAACTGAATAGTGCAAGGAAGCACAATGAAAACCAGCCTCCAGATCGCCAGCGAGGCCCGGCTCAGCCATATCAGCGATGTGGCCGAGCGCGCGGGCATCCCCCAACGCTTTGTGGAGCTCCACGGCCGCTCCAAGGCGAAGATCGACCTGAACCTGCTCGACGAGCTGCGCGACCGGCCCCTCGGCAAGTATATCCTGGTCACCGCGATCACTCCCACGCCCCTCGGCGAAGGCAAGACGACCACGACGATCGGACTCGGCATGGCCCTGAACCGGATCGGCAAGCGCGCCGCGATCGCCCTGCGCCAGAGCTCGCTTGGCCCGTCCTTCGGCATCAAGGGCGGCGGCGCCGGCGGCGGCTACGCCCAGATCGTGCCCCTCGAGGAGAGCATCGTCCACCTCAACGGCGACATCCACGCCGTGCAGCAGGCCCACAACCAGATCGCCGCCCTGGTGGACAACAGTTGGTATCACGGCAACCCGCTCGACATCGACCCTGACCGGATCGTGATCCGGCGGGTGATGGACGTGAACGACCGTTTCCTGCGCCGGGTGACGATCGGCCAGGGCGGCCCGAAGAACGGTATCTCCCGCGAGACCG
The DNA here is from genome assembly GCA_034429295.1 of Chloroflexaceae bacterium. GTDB lineage: Bacteria > Chloroflexota > Chloroflexia > Chloroflexales > Chloroflexaceae > OHK40. Next base: position 916 of record DAOUGF010000195.1, on the reverse strand, counting down.
GCTTCGATATGACGGTGGCCAGCGAGCTGATGGCGATCCTGGCCCTGGTCACCGGCATGACGAGCCGCGAGGCCATCCGCAACCTGCGGGCGCGGATCGGCCGGATGGTGGTGGCCTTCACGAAGGACGGGCGCCCGGTGACGGCTGAGGATGTGCGGGCGGCCGGCGCGGCCACGGTGCTGATGCGCGAGGCGCTCAAGCCCAACCTGATGCAGACGATCGAGGGCACGCCGGCCTTCATCCACGCCGGCCCCTTCGGCAACATCGCCCACGGCAACTCCTCGATCCTGGCCGACCAGATCGGCCTGCGGACGGCCGATTATCTCGTTACCGAGGCCGGCTTCGGCATGGATATGGGCGGCGAGAAGTTCTTCGACATCAAGTGCCGCGAGTCGGGGCTCTGGCCCGCCGCCGCCGTGATGGTGGCAACGATCCGGGCGCTGAAGAGCCACACCGGCAACTACAAGATCACCGCGGGCAAGCCGCTGCCGCCCGCGCTCCTGGAGGAGAACCCCGACGAGGTGCTGGCGGGCGGGGCCAACTTGCGCAAGCAGATCCAGAACGTGCGCCGCTTCGGGGTGCCGGTGGTGGTGGCGCTCAACGCCTTCCCCGACGACAAGCCCTCCGAGATCGAGGCGGTGCGCCAGATCGCGCTCGAGGCGGGCGCCGAGGGCATGGCAGTGAGCCGCGTGTTCGCCGAGGGCGGCGCGGGCGGCGAAGAACTGGCCCGGCTGGTGGTGGCCGCCGCCGAGCGCTCGACGCCCAAGCCGCGCTTCCTCTACCCGCTCGAGTTGCAGATCCGCGAGAAGATCCGCACGATCGCCACGGAGATGTACGGGGCTGCCGATGTGAGCTACAGCGAGGAGGCCGCCGAGCAGATCGCCACCTTCGAGGCGAGCGGCTTCGGCCGCCTGCC
>DAOUGF010000194.1:0-4357 GCA_034429295.1 Chloroflexaceae bacterium | reverse complement strand
GAACCGCGACGGCGTGGTGAGCGCCGGCGGCGAACGCTTCGTCTTCGGGGTCAAGGGTGTCACGCCCAGCTACTTCACTGTCGGCGACCAGGAACTCGGCGATGGGCGCTACTTCAGCGTCGAGGAGGAGGAGCAGAGCGCGCGGGTAGCCGTGATCGGCAGGATCGTGGCCGAGACGCTCTTCGGCAGCATCGAGGGCGCGGTCGGCCGCCGGATCAACATCAACGGCGTACCCTTCGAGGTGATCGGCGTCTCGGTCACCAAGCAGAACCAGGCCGCCGGCGCCCTTGGCCGCTTCGGCAACCCCGGCGAGCAGATCTATCTGCCCTACAGCACCGCCCGCGACCGGCTCTTCCGCAACGAGGTGAATGACCGAGTGGATGTCTCGACATGGACGGTGAAGGTCCACGACCCGAACCAGATCGACGAGGCCATCCGCCAGGTCACCGAGGTGCTGCGGGAGGAGCACCGCCTCACCTACCAGAGCAACGACTTCACCATCACCAACCCGGCGCAGCTCTCGGCCCAGTTCCGTACCGTAACGGTGGGCTTCACCGCCTTCCTCGGCACCATCGGCGGGATCTCGCTGCTGGTGGGCGGGATCGGGATCATGAACATTATGCTGGTGAGCGTGGCCCAGCGCACCAAGGAGATCGGGCTGCGCAAGGCGGTGGGCGCCAGGCAGCGGGATATCATGTGGCAGTTCCTGATCGAGGCCATGGTGCTCTGCCTCGTCGGCGGCCTGCTCGGCATCGGCCTCGGCTACCTGCTCTCCTTCGGCGGCTCGGCCCTGCTCTACGCCATCTCGCAGGACCCCACGGTGCGGGCGAACGTGACGCTCTCTTCCATCGTGCTCGCCACCTCGATCTCGGCCAGCGTCGGCATCTTCTTCGGGCTCTTCCCCGCGCTGCGGGCGGCGCGCCTCGACCCGATCCGGGCGCTGCGAAATGAGTAGCGAAAAGGTTTACGCGATTCCGGCTGCCGTGAGCGTTTATGCCCTCATATGCCTCCAAACGCCAGGAGGGCGCTCATGGCCGGGCTCAGTGTTCCACTCCGCTTACTCGTTTCCGCCACCGTGGTACTGCTCGGCTTGAGCCTCGGGGTCGCTCCAGGACGCCGATCCGCCGCAGCTGTCCCCGCCCTCGCTGCGAACCCCACCCCCAGCGACCCCGTGATCAACCAGGCCACGCCCACCCGTACGCCCACGCCCATCAACGTGGGCAATTTTGTTTGGGACGACCTAGACCAGGACGGGCGGCAGGACCAGGGCGAGCCTGGCATCCCCGGCGTGATCGTACAGCTCTGGAACGGCGCAAAGACCAACCTGATCGATCAGACCGTCACCAATGCGAACGGCAACTACACCCTGGTGGCGCCCACGCCCGGCGACTACCGGGTGCGCGTATTACTGCCGAACCCGGCGCTGGACCAGTTCTCGCCCATGAACCAGGCCGGCGGCAACGACTTGCTCGACAGCGACATCAACCCCTCCGGCACCAACGCGGGCTTCACCAACATCTATACCTTCGCCTCAAACCTGATCTCGATCACCTCGATCGACGCCGGCATCATTGTCTACCGCCCGCCGACGCCAACCCGCACGCCCACGCCGATCAACGTGGGCAACTTCATCTGGCACGACCTGAACGGCGACGGTGTGCAGAACAATGGCGAGCCCGGTGTGCAGAACGTGATAGTACAGCTCTGGAACGGTGCAAAGACCCAGCTGATCCATCAGGTCGTCACCAACGCGAACGGCAACTACACCCTGGTGGCGCCCACGCCCGGGGACTACCGCGTGCGGGTGTTGCTGCCGGGGGGCGCCAGCTTCACGCTGAAGAACCAGGGCAACGACCTGCTCGACAGCGATATCAACCCGACCGGCATCAACGCGGGCTTCACCGACATCTACACCTTCGGCTCGAACCTGATCTCGATCACGTCGATCGACGCTGGCCTGGTGAACGTGCCGCCGGTGATCCCGCCGCCTTGGACCGCAACCCCGACGGCCACGGCAACCTCGACGGCCACCACGGAACCGACCCCGACAGCGACCGCAACCTCGACTACCACGGAGCCAGCCCCGACAACGACTGCAACGCTCACGGCCCAAGGCGCGGGCGAGTTTATTTACCTGCCGATGCTGCAGCGTTAGTGGCGTAGTCGGAGTCCGTAGTCTGTACTTCTGTACACCCTCCGGAAGCTGTGAGCTTCCGGAGGGTAGAGAGCCTAGAAGCTGTGAGCTTCCGGAGGGTAGAGAGCCTAGAAGCTGCGAGCTTCCGGAGGGTATAGAGCCTGCAACCTGCGAGCTTCCGGAGGGTATAGGGGGGGCGCACACGCCTCAGTCGAAGAAGTCCTTGTCGCCGGGCGGCAGGTACTGGCGGGCCGCCTCGGGGTTGATCTCCACGCCGAGGCCGGGGCGGTCCCACACCTCGATGTGGCCGTCTTTGACGAGGGGGTTCGGCAGGCCCTCGACGATCTCGTACCACCAAGGAGGATCGCCGATCGGGAGCTCGAAGGCGATGTAGTTCTGTGGCAGGGTCGCGCAGACCTGCACAAGGGCCGCGAGGCCGATCAGGCCATTGCCGGTGCCGTGGGGCGCCATCAGGATGCCGTAGAGGTCGGCGTACTCGGCGACCCACTTCAGCTCAGCGATCCCGCCGATATCGCAGGGATCGGGGCCAATCACTCGCACGGCCTGCCGCTCGATCAGCTCCTTGAAGTTCTGCCGCAGGTAGATCTGCTCGCCGGTGTGGATGGGCACGCTAGTGCTGCGGGTCACCTCGCGGTAGAGCTCGGCCTGCACGAAGGGCGTGTAGTCGCCAGTGAGCAGATCCTCGAGCCAGAGCAGGTTATAGGGCTCGAGGGCTTGAGCGAGCCGGATGGCGTCGGGCACCGTCCAGCCGGGGCCGCAGTCGAGGGCGAGGCCGACCTCGTCGCCGAGCACCTCCTTCATGGCGCGCACGCAGTCCACCACGTGCCGGAGGCCGCGCTCGGTGAGCAGGCCGCGGTTGGGGTAGCGGGGAGCCTCGCGCAACTCGCCGTAGAAGAAGTCGGGCACCTGCTGCGGCATCTGGCTGTGGAAGCCGATCGCCTGCTTCACGATCGTGAAGCCCTCGGGCCGCGCCTTCATCTTGGCCGTGTTCTCGGCGTAGGACTCGGGCGAGTAGTCGGCCATGGGGAAGCGGACGGCGCCGTTGTAGACCCGCACGCGGTCGCGGATCTTGCCGCCAAGCAGCTTGTAGATCGGCAGACCGGCAGCCTTGCCGGCGATGTCCCAGAGCGCGATCTCGATCGCGCTCACGGCGCTGCCCCAGGGCTTGAAGGCGCCCCAGCGGCGGATCTTCAGCATCACGTGCTCGACGTTGGTCGGGTCCTCGCCGAGGATCATCTCCTTGTAGAAGGCCACGTGGGGGGCGAGGAAGGGTTTGTAGGACTCGATCGGGCCGAGGCCGCTGATGCCCTCGTCGGTGGTGATGCGGACGATCGGGTTGCGGCCGATAGTAGTGCATTTGAGGTCGGTGATCTTCATTGTGGTGTTCCCGGCAGGGCGGCGGCGTTTCGTCGGGCGGGCACGGCGGGCAGGCACGAAGGCCTACCCCTACGACGGTGGTGGCGTTTCCATTGGGCGGGCACGACGGCCCGCCCCTACTAGTCGATCAACCCGAGCTCGCGGGCCCGTTTGAGGGCCTGGGTGCGGCTGGTGACGGCGAGTTTGGCGTAGAGGTTGTTGATATGCTTCTTGACTGTGCTGAGGCCTACGACGAGTTTCTCGGCGATCTGTTCGTTACTGAGGCCCTCGGCGATCCAGCCGAGCACCTCGAGCTCACGGGGGGTGGGCGGCTCGATGAGCCCCCGGAGATCGGGCTTTGGCCTCTGGCTGGCGGGCGGACCCACGGGCCGAGGTAAAGGTGTATCGGCAGCGGCAGGGAAAGCGGCAAGTAGCCTCTCGACGTACTCAGCCAACGCGGCATTGCCCTCGGCCGCAATCTGCGATCTGCAATCTGCGATCTGCAATCGCATAGGCTCACCGAGATCCACGAAGGTGCGGATGTAGCCCTCGGGGGCAGCGAGGTCGAGGGCGCGGGCGATGGCAGTGCGGGCGCCCTCGTGGTCGCCGGCGGCGCGGCAGGCGAGGCTAGTGAGGGCGAAGATCTCGACCAGCGATGCGGCGCGGCCTTGGGCCTCGGCGAGGCCGCGCAGGCGGGCGAGCAGGCGTAGGGCCTCGGCGGGGCGGCCTTGGGCGATGCGCAGTTGGGCCAGAGTGAGGAAGTCGATCTCCTCCAGGTAGCTGAGGTGATCCGCGGGGTCGAGGCGGCGCTCCTGATCCCAGGCGGCGGCTGCGGCCAGATCGCCG
>DAOUGF010000193.1:0-6994 GCA_034429295.1 Chloroflexaceae bacterium | reverse complement strand
AGGGGCAGAGCCCGCTCGCATCCCACCCACCGTGCAGGTAGTACTGGTTCGGGGCAGCCGCCCCCTCCGGCGGGGAGCGCGAGGGGCGGAGCCCGCTCGCATCCCACCCACCGTGCAGGTCGTACTGCTTCGGGGCAGCCGCCCCCTCCGGCGGGGAGCGCGAGGGGCGGAGCCCGCTCGCATCCCACCCACCGTGCAGGTCGTACTGGTCCGGGGCGGCGCCCCGAGGCGGCGGGGTGCCAGCTCGCCTTCCCCAACGCGCACATCCGTGCTATACTGCATGGCACATGAGGTGCGAAAGGAGGGCGCGATGGGGCTGGTGAAGATCGAGCCCGATCTGCAGCAGAAGCTCACCATCCTCGCCGACGAGGCCGCCGACGAGGTGACGGACCCGCCTGCAGCAGGGCAGGCCCTGCAAAGCTTTAAGCACGCCACCGGCATGCTCTACGACGCGCAGCGCCAGGGCGGCGCCACCCGGCTCTTTAAGGTGCTGCAGACGAACGCCTGCCGCTACGCCTGCAAATACTGCTTCACCAGTTGCGCGATCAGGCGCAAGCGCACCACCTTCAAGCCCGACGAGCTGGCCACTACCTTCATCAGCCTCACCGAGCAGCGGCGCGCCGAGGGCCTCTTCCTCTCCTCCGGCATCGTCCCCGACGCCGACACGACAATGGAGAAGATGCTCGCCACCGTCGAGCGGCTGCGCCTGCGCGAAGGCTACACCGGCTACATCCACCTCAAGCTCATCCCCGGCGCCTCCTACGAGTATATCGAGCGCGCCGTGGAGCTCGCCGACCGGGTCTCGCTGAATCTGGAGGCGCCGAACCAGGAGCGCCTCAACGAGCTCGCCCCCGACAAGGAGTTCAGCGAGAGCATGTGGCGGCGCATGGTCTGGGCCGCCGAGCTGATGCGCCGCGCCCGCCAGGAAGGCCGGAGGGCCGCCCGCAGCCTGACGACACAGTTCGTGGTCGGCGCGGTGGGCGAGAGCGACCGCGAGCTGCTTGAGACGGTGCAACGGGCCCACCGCGAGCTCGGCCTCTGGCGCGCCTACTTTTCCGCCTTCCACCCGATCGAGCGCTCGCCGCTGGCCGATCAGCCCGCCGAAGATCCCATTAGGGCGCTGCGGCTCTACCAGTCCGACTTCATGCTGCGCGACTATGGCTTTAGCTTCGCTGAGCTGCCCTTCGATGAGCAGGGCCTGCTCCCGCGCGACAAGACGCCAAAGCAAGCCTGGGCCGAGCTGCACCTCCACGAGCCCATCGAGGTGAACCGGGCCTCTCGTGAGCAACTGCTGCGCATCCCTGGCATCGGCCCAAGGAGCGCCGACAAGCTTATAGCGGCGCGCAGGGCAACGAAGCTCCGCGACATCTCGCAGCTTAAAGCCCTGGGCGTCACCACTAGTTGGGCCGCGCCCTACCTCCTGCTCGACGGGCGCCGTTCGGCGGTGCAGCTGCGGCTACCGTTCGCTGTGTGAACTGCCGCTGCATATGGCAGGCCGGCGGTCGTCGAGGCTGGCGGCGACCTTCCAAGTGAAAGCGAGGGCAGCTATGGGTCCATCATACAAGCCGCAGGGGTACAGCACCGTCTCGCCCTATCTGATCGTCAACGGCGCGAGCCAGACGATCGACTTCCTCGTGCGCGTCTTCGATGCGGTTGAACTCCGGCGCTTTCCCAACGAGGCAGGCAAGATCATGCACGCCGAGGTGCGGATCGACGATACGGTGGTGATGCTGGCCGACGGTGGCGGGGAGTGGCCGCCGATCCCGGCGAACGTCCATGTGTACGTCGCCGATGTTGATGCGACCTACCGCCGCGCCCTGGAGGCTGGCGCCACCTCGGTACAGGAGCCGGTGAAGAAGGACGACGAAGATAGGCGCGGCGGGGTGCGGGACGCGGGCGGCACAACCTGGTGGATCGCCACCAAGGTTGAGTAACTGCCCGCGTCGTCAGTCCCGTTGTCAGTCCTCGAAGCGGTCGCAAACGTAGTCCCGCGAGGGATCGTAGTCGCGGCCGTCCAGGCTGCCCATGCGCGGCCCGTAGAGATGCACCGAGATCGCCGGGCGCGACCCGGGGTTCGTGATGCGGTGGATACCCCCGTCGTAGGGCGCCACGGTGGTGGCCCCGTCGCCGCGACGCCACATCCGCCGCCAGGCCGCGCGCAGCCGGGCCCGGTTGGGCTCTGTGCCGTCGTCCAAGCGCTCGTAGCGCTCCTCCTGCAGCGAACCGACCACACAGGTGTAGGCGCCCCAGGAGGTGTGGTCGTGAATGGGGGTGCCGGCGCCGGGCGCCCAGACGAAGAACTGCAGCGAACAGCCGCCCATCGGCGAGAGATAGGTCCGCGCGATATACGGGTCGCGGGATGGAGCTACTCTGCCAAGCAACGGCAGAATCTCTGCCCTCAGGAACGTGGGCTCGCTCACCAACCTCTCAAGGAACAGGCCCGCCTCAGTCATGGCCAGCGTTACCGGTAGCTCGGCGAGCTGATCCAGCTCGTTGAGGCCAGTGTCGATAGATATAAACATAGGTGTAATCCCTCCTATGTGCGTTGAGTAGTGGCGTCTTATCGCCGATCGCAGTGTATAGCGCCGGACGCCGTAGCACATCGGCAGGATTGCTGATAAAACTGCGCCGTTAGTACGTAGTTTGCCCGTTGCGACAAGGTTGGTACACCCACGCCGCTGGGCCGCGCCCCCTAGCTGTGCGCTTGGGGCCACGGGAGCCGGCGCTGGGATGTACCAAGCTGATGAGACGGTACACTTCGTTTTCGGCGCGAGCTGTGGGACGCATGCGCTCCCGACCATGAAGATACGGAGCTCACGGTCGCGCCTGTGTTCACGGCACAAGCAAGAGCGCGCCGCCCGGAAAGCCGGGCCGGCGCGCTTCCATCAGTGCGGCTGAGCGCCGCAGCGCCTACGGGCCGACGATCCGCCCCTCAACGACGGGATCGATCGGCGAGTTCGCGGCCACGTAGTCCACCACGATGTCGAGTAGGGCGTCGCCCGGCTGCAGCACATCGGTCCCGCCCGCGAACACCGTGTAGCCGTCGCCGCCAGTAAACATGAAGTCGTTCGTCACGAGCCGCACCGTATCGCCCGGGCCGACCGGCGTGAGCGGCCCGGCCGGGCCCTCCGGCGCCTTCCAGATCCCATCCACCACTGGCGTGGTGCCCTCGCAGTGGAACTCGACCTTGAGGCCCGACACCTGCGGGAAGCGGCCGGTAGCGATCTGGCTGTCGCAGAACGGTGAGAAGCCGTTCAGGAACGCCTCCGTGAGCTGTTCGCCGGTCAGGGTCTCGATCACGGTGCGGTTGCCGAAGGGCAGCACCGCGAACAGCTCGCCCCAAGTGATCTCGCAGGGCCCCTCGTCGGCACTCGGCGGCTGGCAGACGAGGTCGGCGCGCAAGCCGCCCGAGTTGGTCAGCGCCGCCTCGACGCCGGGATACTTGAGGCGCATCGCGTCGGCCACGAGGTTGCCCATCTCCGACTCGAACAGGCGCGTCGGGGCGCGTAGCACGTCGTTGACCTGCGTGCCCACCACCTGGTTGCGCAGCACCGCCGTCTCCTCGCCGGCCTCGTCGATGATCGCCTGCACCTCCGGGTCTCCGGCGACGCCCAGGTTCTTGGCGAGCCGCGTGGAGGCGCCGGCCCAGAGCACATCGTTGTCGCGCACGATCAGCTGCAGTACTGAGTAGGTCGCGCCCGCGTTGATGCCCTCCGCCACCAGGATGTTGCCGACATGCAGGTTCGAGACGCGGTGCGTGTGGCCGGCGATGATCGCATCCACGGTGGTGTCGGCGAGCGCCTCGGCGATCGGGATGATCGGCCCCGCCCACGACGCGCCGGGCTGGCTGCCGACGCGATTCGCGCCCTCCGCCGTGCCCTCGTGGATCACCACGATCTGCACCAACACGCCCCGCTGGCGCAGCCGCTCCGACTCGGCGCGGATGCTCTCGGCGGCGGGCAGGAAGGTCAGCCCGGCAGTGTTGCCGGCCGAGACCAGCTCGGGTGTCGTTTCAAGGGCCGCGCCGATCACCCCGACCCGCACCTCGTTCACCGAGAAGACGCGGCTCGGTCGCACCCAATCTGGCGCCCTGCCCGTGGCCGTCTCCACGATATTGGTCGCCAGGAACGGGAAGTCGGCGTCATCCTGATGCATCAGCAGCCGCTCGAGGCCGTAGTCGAACTCGTGGTTGCCGTAGGCCGTCGCGTCCAGATCCCACTCGTTGAGGGCGGCGATGGTCGGCCGATCCTGGAGCAGAGCCGAGATGGGCGGAGACGCGCCGACATTGTCGCCGCCGGAGAGCAGCAGCGTCTCGTCGTGCAGATTCTCGCGCTCCTCCTCGAAGAGGGTTGCGAGGAACGCCGCGCCGCCGACCGAGATGTTCTGGCCATCCATGCTGAGCGTCGTCGGCTCGAGCTGGCCGTGGAAGTCGTTCAGGCCGATGATCCCGACCGGCTCGATCTCGTCCTCGATCCGCAGCGGGTCGATCAGCACGCGGCCCTGGGCTTGCTGCGGCAGCGGGACGCCGAGCAGGAAGGCGATCGTGGGCGCCAGGTCGATGCTGCGCACGTCCTCGTAATTATCCTCCTCGATGTTCGGGCCGCCGGCGAGGAAGGCCGCCCGCAGGTTGATGTTGGCGTCGAGGTTCTGGAGAGTGGGCAGATAGCCGTGCTGGCCGAAGAAGGCCGAGAGCGCCACCAGAGTGCCCGGCGTCGCCGCGTCGAACTGGTAAGGCGGGAAGGACATCACGACAAGGTCGCCGGTGTGGGTGGGGTGGGCCATGTCGGTGAAGTCGAACTCGTCGTTGTCGCCGTCGCCGTCCGTGCCGTTGGGGATGTAGCGCGCCTCGGCCCTAGTGAAGACGCGGTCGATCACCTTCCAGCCCTCCGGCTGGCCGTCGCCGGTCCAGTCGTTCGGGTCGCTCAGATTGAGGAAGGCCTCCTCGATCATGGCGAGGGTGGCATCCGCCTCGGCGGCTGGCACCTGCTGGTAGGTGTCGCTGGGCGGGTCGCGGCCCTCAAGGTTTAGGTAGATCTGCACCGTGCCGCCGGCCCAGCAGGCCTTGGCCTTGCCGATCGTCTCGCCGGCCGCCGGACGACAGTTGCTAGTCTGCGGGGTGGAGAGCAGGCCGAGATCCACCAGCACCTTGCTGGCGTCGATGGCGAGGAACTGGGGCGCGAAGCCGTGGTCCGATGCGACAAAGACATCGGTCTGCGGGCCCATCAGCTCGTAGGCGAGCGCGGCGGTGGCGTCGGCGCCCTGGTACGCGCGCCGGATGAAGCCCTCGCGCTGCGCGACGCGGCCGTCGGGCGTGCCGTTGACCTGCACGTCGTCGTAGGCGGGGTTGGGCTCGCCGTTCGGCAGCGTGGGCGTGACCAGCCCGAGGAACTGGTGGGAGAACTCGTCGGTCACCGGGTAGCCGACCAGCGCCAGGTCCGGCTGGTAGGTCTCGAGGATGTAGCGGATCAGCGGGTGGTGGCCCGTCTCCCAGTAGAGGCCCTGCTCGACGTAGGTCTCCTCGCTGACGATGCCGGCCTCGAGGATGGCGAAGTCCGCGGCCGTGAGGGTCGGGAACGCCTCGGCCACGTAATCCTCGAAGTCGCCGGTGAAGCCGGGCTCGCCGGGCCAGGAGGGCCAGGAAGCGATCCCGCGAGTGACCGAGGTGTGGAACAGGCGCACCTGCGAGAGATCGGGCGTGAGCTCCTCGACCTTCAGCAGCATGCCGCCGGTCTTGCCATCGAGCGGGCCGCCGACGATCGTGACCTTGACGTCGGCCCACTCGCCGCGGCCGAGGGTGGCGACGGCGTCGGCGCCGCTCTTCGTGCGGGAGAAGAGCACCTGGTCGTAGTCAACGGTGCCGTTGTCGGTCGAGTCGAAGATGTAGGCGTTCAGACCGTACTTGTCCTCGCCGAAATCGATCACCCGCAGCCGCATCTCCTGGGGCGGGCTGAAGGATTCCGGCACATCGCTCCAGCCTGTGGCTGGCTGCGGCTCGGCCTCGGGGAAGGGTGGATTGCCAGCGAAGCCGGCGGGGTGATCGAACTGCAGGCCGAACGACGCGGTGAAGTTCGGGTCGTCGGTGGGCGCGATGTAGTTGGTGGCGACGCCGCGGCCGGAGAAGAAGTTGCGGTAGTCCACGGTGGGGCCGTCGATCGTGCCGATGCGGCCACCGGCCCACTCGATCTGCGCCACCTTCTTGCCGCCGCGCTCGGCGGCCTGGGCGATCGTCTCGGCCTGCAGCGCGGCCGGGCTGAAGGCGGCCGTGCGGTCGTCGAACGGCTGGCCGACGATATGGAAGGTGTTGTTGGTCGAGCCGTGGACGCCGGGCCAGGCGCCGGTGGCGAGGGTGTACCAGCCGGCGCCGGTGTTGGTGGCGGCCTGCGTCTCGAGACCGTCGTTCTCGGCCGTCGCGCCGTTACGGACCAGGTTGCGCATAAACGGCAGCAGCCGACCGTAGGCTTCTACCTTGTCCTGGCGCAGACCATCGGCGGCGAAGAACAGGACTTTGCCGCTACCTGGTGGGGAAGCTGAGGGGGGCGCGGCGCCGGCCAGGGGGACGAGGGTGAGGGCGAGCAGCATCACGACAATGCCGGAGATCACACGACGCATGGGCCTGCTCCTCTCTACGCAATTCCTTCGCACCTGAGCACGGGCCAAGGAACGTGGGAGGATGTGATGCGTTGTTCTCCTCGGCCGCGGGATGCCGGGATCAGGCACGCAGGGCCGACAGCCCGTGAGGCCGGGGCCTGCGGCGCGCCGTGAGACGGGGACGATAAGTTTCGAACGATGGACGACCGTATTATAGCACCCCGAAGCCAGCGTCCACAACGGATTCGTCGCCGCCTTCGACGGCGGGCGCTGCCACCCTCGGGGCGGGCGCTGCCGCCCCACGCCCGTACCACCTTGCGCGGTGAGCACTTTTGTGGGGGCGCTTGCCCCCACGCCCCGCCAAAGGGGCCTCGCCCCCTTTGGAAACCCCCAAAGCCGACTGCCT
>DAOUGF010000192.1:0-3274 GCA_034429295.1 Chloroflexaceae bacterium | reverse complement strand
CAACGTTCAAATTAAAAGTTTGCTACTCTGCCTAGTTGAGTTACGCCAGCATAGCCTCTAAATTATATTACCCCATCCGTATAGGACTCGAACCTATAACACTTTACGCATTTTCCCCATTTAAACTAACGGCGGGGTAATAATGCGAGATGATAGCAGTAATAGGTTCCCGGCCAAAGGATTACTATGAAAGTGGCCTCTATCTCTCCCGCTGTGTTCACAGTATACCACCCCACCCGCTTCTCTGTATCAGCCTAAAGTATGAGATTTGTATTCAATCTGAGAGCCATTTTAAGTTTCAGAGCTCAATCGTGAGCCGGTGATGATGAAGCCGCGACACGTCCTCGGAGCCTTGGGGCTGTCTTACCCCTCGAGTGAGCGCTTTGGCCGCGCTACGGGCTTCCTGTGAGGTCATTCTACACCATCCTTTCAGGATTATACCTCCCTCTGTCGAAACTCGCGACCTGCGCTGGATCGGCGTTAAGTTGCGATGGCCGTGCTACCTTGCTCTGATGCTCTCAGGAGCTCACAAAACTCCGACACGCAGCGCTATCGCTTGTGGGTTATCACCCCTAGCCGCGCCGAGTTGCGAGTCGCCGGCCCACAGCCCCGCTCCAGTTGTGCAGTTCGGAAATGGGTTAAGTGACGACCGGCCACAGACGACAGACCACGGCCGGGCTGTCATCGGTCGTCTGCCGTCGGTCGTCGCCAACCAGTAGTTCACTGAAAGCGGGACCCCGATACGTGTGATGCAATGAACCAGCAGCCGGCTTCAGGCAGGCCGCACTAGACAACGTCATTGCAGAAGCGGCGAAACTCACAGTTCACACATGGCCTGCGGCTCGCCGGCGCCGCGGGCATCGCCTCTGTGCCGATCACTGCCTGGATAGCGCGGGTGATCGTATGCACCTGTCGTCGAAGCACGGCAGTGATCGGCACCCGCTCCGCGCGGCGTAATGGGATGTGGTACACCCAGCCGGTGTGTACCGGCATTCCCCACGCCTCCTCAACGAGCAGCGCATAAGCTGCCAGTTGGAGCCTGAAGTGTGGCCCGGCCTGCCGCTCGCTATCCTTATACTCGACAACAACTGCCTCGGCGGGCCGCCCGCCCTGTTCCGGCACCGCGATCACCAGATCAATGCGGCCGCGGAGCCCTAGCTGCTCCGATTGGAGGGCTACATCGAAGTGACGCTCGCCTACCTCCAGGCCATAGGCCCGTAGCGAGCGTCGCTCCTCGCGGCCCTCCTCGTCGCGGTGATGGGCGATGCCATGGCGCATCAAGTCGGTGATTGGGCGGATCGTGGGGAGGCAGTAGCGGTACCAGACCACCCGGGGGCAGTAGCGCCACTGCTTCAGATCCGTAACCTCAAGCGTCGTTCGCTCCATCAACACCCCCTTGGGCGAGCACACGCCGCCCCTCCCAACTCTTCTCGTCGAGCGGGAAGAGCTGCACGTTCGCTGCTTGCCTGCGCACCCGCCGCTTGATCTCTCCGAACAGCGCCCGCTGATGACTCCGGCTGAGCGGGCCCACAAAGGCGCTGTACTGCACTCGCTGCAGCCCATAGTCCAGGCAGGCGTCCGCTACCTTCTGTCGTGTCCCGTCGTGGGGGATGTCGTAGATCACCAGGCACTGCACGGCTACCACCCCATCACAAAAGGCGTGTAAGTGGCTCGCTCGCCCCGAACGAAGGTGGCGATATGGCGCGCCTGCGCCTGCAGGATATGGCGCAGCGGCTGTCGCTTGCCCTCGTACGCCTCCGTCGATTCCATCCGCTCCAGCACCCGCTCTACGATCCGCTCGCGCGTCTCGGCGCTCAGCCGCCCGTCGGCATCGCGGCCGATAGCCCAGCCACGCGTGACCTGGCCCAGCAGTGTGCGGTCAACCACGGCTTGGCGGAACTCCTCGATCAGGTCGAGGACCAGGCTCGGTTTGCCGGGCCGGTCGGCGTGGAGCAGGCCCGCGTATGGGTCGAGCCCGGCGAGGATGATCGCGTGTTCCACCTGGCTATAGAGCACACCATAGCCGTAGTTGAGCGCCTGGTTGAATGGGTCGCTGGCGCCGCGCGTCTCGCGCCCCGGCCACTGCAGTTCTGCCGGGATAAGCGCGCCAAGGGCGCCCCAATAGCGGGCCGCGTAGCGCCCTTCAATACCCATCAGCGGCTCGCGCAGCTCATCCACCGTTGCGCCCGGCGCAGTGCGGGCGGCATGCAGGCTATCTACAACCTCGGCAGCAACGGCGGTGAGCGCCTCATAGAGCGGCGGGTCACTCTCCTTACGATACTTGGCGGCGTAGCGCAGCAGGTTGGCCTGATTCTGGAGCTTGCCGAGCGTGAAGGCTCGTGCGAGCTCGACGCCGGCGAGGCTGTCGTAGGCCCGCAGTTGCGCCCGCCGCGTGAGCACCGTCCCGGTGAGGCCGGCGCTGTAGAGGCTGGCGCTTGGCCGCTCGCCGTGGCCGAGAACATGGATCGGGATGCCCTCCTCGGCGCAGGCGCTGATGGCGTCGCTGCTGATGCCCATGCCGCCGCCGGCGATGATCACCTGGCGGAGATGCATGATCGGCACCTCCTTCAGCCGCTCGCGATCTTTGCTCACCCGCAGCCGGCCCTGATGCTTGCTGATGAACGCGCCCTTCTCCTGGACAAAGAGATACATGGCAACCTCTGGTAGTTACGACTGAGGGCACAGGCGCCCGCGCTCGACTGTGAGCCGAGAGAAAGGGAGATGGGTTGTTAAGGTGCAACGACAGCGAACGAGTGGTTCGGGTGAGAGGGGACGCTGCGTTGGAAGGCTCTCCTCCTGCTGTGGAATGTCGCTGGCTCAGGCGGCGAGGGAGTACCAGCCGTCGCCCTTTACACAGTTCCTCCCCACATGAACCAGGCTTCCCCACACGAGCAACTCGCGCAACCTGCTAAGATCGCCCGCGAAGGTCGCGCTCCCCACAAGCCCGCCGATCGGAGTGCGGCGGCCGGCGCGATGGCTGACGCTCACTACGTCCACCCAGCGTGTGTGGTCCTCTACCACCCGCACCTCCTCGGCGATGGCAAGCAGGGCGTGAAAGTCGATGTCAAGTGGGCCGGCGCCGTAGGCGATGGAGAGATCGTCGAGGCGGCGCATCAGGCGCTGGATGAGCGGGCGCATGGCGATGCGCTTGAGCAGACGATCTTGCTCGATCAGCCGCAGCGGAGTGTGGAACTGGAGCGTGATACGGTCGGTGGGCAAGGTGGCGGCGTGGGCGCGCACGGCCGCGCTATCGATGGGGAGGCCAGGCTGCTTG